>JACDQN010000237.1 GCA_015657575.1 Sphingopyxis sp. | reverse complement strand
TCTGCTGCGCGATGAAGCCGTGCCAGCAGCCGAGCGGACGTGGGTGTAGTTCGCGGGGATCGGGCGTCATAGGCGGCCATGTCGGCGCGCATGATGCGCGCGGTGTAGCGGGCGACGTCGAGACCGGTGCGGAACTTGTTCTGGGCGCGCATGCGGGCGATGCTCTCGCCGCTGATGCCGTCCCAAGTGCCGTCGTAATCGCGGATGAGGCGGCCGGCCTGCGCCATGTCTTCCTGATAGCCCATCGTCTTGTCCTTGGCTGCGCCCGCTAAGGAGCGTTGAGAGGAGATGGGGTCAAACTGACGTGCCGCGCGCCGAAAGTGAAAAGCTTTGTCAATAATATTTGTGAAATATGGCTATTCGGTGTAAAAATGCGTGTAAATCAGTAAAGAAAGTTACAAACCATGGCGGAGCGGCGGGTGTTTGCGGGGCCGGCGGTGCGCAAGGTGCGGCGCGAGGCCGCGATGACGCAGGCAGCGATGGCCGAGGCGCTCGATATCTCGCCCAGCTATCTCAATCTGATCGAGCACGGCCAGCGGCCGCTGTCCGCCACCGTGATCGTGCGGCTGGCCGAGCGTTTCGGCTTCGATGCGGCGAAGCTGGTTGCGGAAGACCTGCCGGGCGGGCTTGCGGGGCTGCGGCGACGGCTCGCCGATCCGCGCTTTGCCGATCTGGGGATCGGTTCGCAGGAGGTCGAGGAGTGGTTGCAGACCGCGCCGGCTACCGCGGCGGCCTTTGCGCGATTGTTCGATGCAGCGCCCGAGGGGCGCGCGGAAGGGGAAGGCGATGCCCCCGAAGTTGCCGCGGTGCGCCGTGCGATCGAGAAGTGGCGTAACCATTTCCCCGATCTCGACGCCAGGGCGGAGGAACTGGCCGACGAATTGCGGCTGGCGGGCGGCGACCTGTACGGCACGATTTCCGAACGCCTGCGTACGCGACACCAACTCGGCATCCGCATTTTGCCAAGCGACGTGATGCCCGACCGGCTGCGCTGGCTCGACTGGCACGCAAGACAGCTGATGCTGAGCGAGCTGCTGCGCCCGGCGTCGCGGACCTTTCAGGCGGCGGCAACGCTGGCGCAGGTCGAGGCGAAGGGCGAGATCGATGCGCTCGTCGCGGGGGCGGAGTTCGCCGAACCCGCGGCGGCGCGACTGTTCGAGCGCCACCTGATCCATTATTTCGCGGCGGCGCTGATGATGCCCTATGGCCGCTTCCTGCGCGCGTGCGACGCCACGGGCTATGATCTGTTGCTGCTCCAGCGGCGTTTCGGGGCGGGATATGAGCAGGTCGCGCACCGGCTGACGACGCTGCAGCGCGTCGGCGCGCGCGGGCTGCCCTTCTTCATGCTGCGCATCGACCGCGCGGGGCAGGGGAGCAAGCGCTATGCCGGGGCCAGCCAGTCGCCGCTGGTCGATGGCGATGCGCGCTGCCCGTTGTGGGGCGTACACGAGGCGTTCGCGCGGCCGGGGGAAGTGATCGCCGATCTGGTCGAACTGGAAGACGGATCGCGCTGGTTCACGCAAAGCCGGTCGGTCGCGGCGCCGGGCGCGACGGGCAGCGGCACGCCCGCGCGCTTTGCCGTGTGCGTCGGCGTCGATGCAAAGGTTGCCGCTCCCCTGATCGCCGCGCGCGGGATCGACCTGATGCGCAATCCCGCGACGCCGATCGGCCTCGGCTGCCGCCGTTGCACGCGCACCGGCTGCGTCCAGCGCTCGATGCCGCCGCTCGGGCGGCCGCTGCGGTTCAGGGAGGGCGAGCGCGGCGTGAGTGCGTTCGATTTTGCGGGGGACTAGTCCGGCGGGGGAGTGAATTCTTCACTCTTTTCGGGCAATTTTTCGCGCGGGTGATCTGATAGGAAATGCGGAGACATGCTCGACGAAGTCGATCTGGAAGCGGCCGCTGCCAAGGGCATCATCGGCGAAGACCAGGTGATCGCGCTGCGTAATTTCATGGCGCAGAAATCGGGCACTCCCATGGCATCGCAGGAGCGATTCCAGCTTCTTTCAAGCTTGGCCGACATCACGCGCGCCATTGGGTTCCTTCTGGTCCTCATTAGCGTTCCGATCGGTTTTCGACAGGCATTCGAAGGCGATTTCGGCAGGGCGATCAGCGATCTGCCGCGGGGCGATGCCATAACGCTCTGGTTCGTCTATTTCGGGATATGGACCGCCGTGCTCGTCCTGATGGTCGCGGGCATTTTCCTCTATCTTCGGCGGTATCGCGAGACGATCAAAGCCAACCCGGCGACGGCAGCGGCGTTGATGATCGGCGGGACCTTCCTGATCGCGAGTCATGTCGCAGTGGTGGCGCGCATTCTGGCGCCGGGGGCGATGCCCGACCCTTATGATCCGCATCTGCCGCTGTTGCCGATTGCCGTTTCGGCCTGCGCCTTTCTGTTCGCCTTCTGGCGCATGACGCGGTTTCCGCCAACGCTGGCCTTTGCCTGTCTGGTCCTGATACTGTGCCAGTCCGCTGGTTTTACCGACTTCTGGGATCGACGGGCGGAGGATTTCACGGTCATCAACGGGCTGGCGATCCTGTCCGCGATTCCGGTCTTCTGCTTTGCGCTATGGTTCGACCTGACCGATGTCCGGCGCGAAACCTATCGCGGACAGGTGGCCTTCTGGCTGCATATCGTCGCGGGCGCCGTGTTCGCGCGGGCGTTTTTCGGACTCGTGTCTGGGCGCAGCTGGGCGCAGTTTGACTTTTTCGGCATCAGCAGCCTTTCGGGCTTTCTGGCGATTGTCCTGTGCGTTGCCATAGCGTCGCTGGTCTCGCTCGCGCTCGACCGCCGCGCAATGTTGATGTCGCTGGCGATTCCCTTCGCAGCGTCGCTGGGCGTCATCGGCCTGGTGCTTATGGGTGGTTTCCTGGTGGTCGCCTCGTACAAATGGACGGCATGGCGAATACGGCTTTTGGCGAACCTTCCCGTCGGTCTGGTCGCGCAATTGCCGCGGACCGAATTGGCGGCGGCCGGCCAGCGTCCGACGCGGCGCCACAAGGACATGATGCCGCGCCGCTTCCGGCCCTGAGCGTCAGGGGACGCATGGTTTAATTTCGCAGCTTTGGTGCCGTAATGGAGTCCGGGCGCGTGGATTGACCACTACGGGACCGGAGATGCTAGTTCGAATACAGCCAGAAGAGGTCGAGATCGGCATGTTCGTCCACGCCTTTGAAGGGTCGTGGTTCGATCACCCGTTCTGGCGTCGTTATTTCCGCGTCGAGACGCAGGAGCAGCTGGAGCGTATCCGAAATTCGGCGATCGACGGATTGGTGATCGACGACGAACGCGGGGCTGCACTGCCGGGGCGGCCGGCATTCCACCGGCCCGAGACGACGCGGCGCGCCGATCATTCTTCCGTTCCCGAACGGTCGGGGATCGACGAACTGCCGCGCCCGACGGCGGCGGCGCTGCCCCCGCTGCGCTCGGAAATGCGCGAAGCGCCGCGGCGCCGGCGGGGCTATGCGGGTGAACGCCGCCGCGCCGGGCAAGTGATCGGCAAGACGGCCGAGGCGGTGGTCGACATGTTCGACGGCGCGCGGCTGGGCCGTGCGGTCGAGGTGCGGCGAATGGTCAGGCTGGCGAGCGCGATCGGCGCGTCGATCGAACGCGACGCGCGGGCGCTGATCAACCTCGTCCGGCTCAAGGAAAAGGACCGCTATACCTATCTTCATTCGGTCGCGGTCTGCGCGCTGATGATCAATTTTGCGCGTCATCTGGGGCTCGATCCGCAGGAGGTCGAGGATATGGGCGTCGCGGGGCTGCTGCACGATGTCGGCAAGGTTGCCGTGTCCGACGACATATTGAACAAGCCGGGCGCGCTGTCGAAGGGCGAGATGCGGTCGGTGCGCGGGCATCCGCTGGCAGGGCACCGGCTGCTCGAAAACTCGCCCGGCGCGCCCGACCTCGCGCTCGAACTGTGCCTGCGGCATCATGAGAAGATCGACGGGAGCGGCTATCCCGGCGGGCTGAAGGGCGACGAATTGTCGCTGGCGGCGCGGATGGGGGCGATCTGCGACGTCTATGACGCGGTCACGTCGAACCGGCCGTACAAGCAGGCGTGGACGCCGTGCGAGGCGCTGACCGAGATGCAGAAATGGGAGGGGCATTTCGACCCCGCGCTGCTCGACCGCTTTGCCGACAGCCTCGGCATCTATGCGGTGGGGACGCTGGTGCGGCTGTCGACGGGCGAGTTGGGCGTCGTCGTCGGCAGTGCGGGCGAGGCTGACGAGGATGTCGTCGTGCGCGCATTTTTCGACTGCGCGATGCTGAGCGAGATCGCGCCGTCGACCGGGCGATCGCGCCGTCGGCCGACCATCCGCGGATCGTCGGCCGCGACAGCCCGACCTTCTGGCGCTTTCCCGACTGGGATGCGCTGCGGATGAGGATATTGGCGTCGACGCCGGCGGCGGAGGGCGATCCGCCGATCGGGCCGCGCGGTATCGCTCAAACCTAGCCGCAGGCGGCGGCGCGGCCGAGGAGGAAGGCTCGTTCGCCGGCGTTGCGCGACAGACCGGCGGCGGTTTCGAATTCGAGACGTGCCTCGGCGAGCCGGCCGGCGCGGAACAGAAAGTCGCCGCGCGCTGCGGGAAGCGGGGCGTAGTTTCGGAGTGCTGCGCTCTCGGCAAGGGCATCGGAGAGGCGCAGCCCCGCCTCGGGCCCGAAGGCCATGCTGTGGGCGACCGCGCGGTTGAGGTCGATAACTGGCGACGGCATGACGTCACGCAGTCGATCGTAAAGCGTTGCAATCGCTTGCCAGTCGGTATCTTCAGATCGTGCTGCGCGGGCATGGCAGGCGGCGAGCGCGGCCTGCAGCGCATAGGGACCGTCGGCGCCGCCGAGCGCCTCGGCGCGCGCGAGGGCCTGAAAGCCGCGGCGGATCAGCAGCCGGTCCCAGCGCGCGCGGTTCTGCTGCGGCAGCATGACCGGGGTGCCGTCCGGAGCGACGCGGGCGGCGAGGCGCGACGCTTGGATCTCCATGAGCGCGAGCAAACCGAACACTTCGGGCTCGTCCTGCATCAGTCCGGCGAGGATGCGGCCGAGGCGCTGCGCCTCCTGACAGAGCGCGGGGCGGATGACATCCTCGCCGGCGGTCGCGGCATAGCCTTCGTTGAAGATCAGATAGACGACCTCGAGCACCGAGGCGAGGCGCGCGTCACGATCCGAGCGCGCGGGACTTCGAAGGCGAGGCCGGCGTCGCCGATCGCCTTTTTTGGCGCGGACGATGCGCTGGGCGATCGTCGCGGGGTTCGAGAGGAAGGCGCGGGCGATCTCCTCGACCGTGAGGCCGCCGACGAGGCGCAGCGTGAGCGCGGCGCGCGCGTCGGGGGCGAGCACGGGATGGCAGGCGGTGAAGATCAGGGCGAGCAGTTCGTCGCCGACATCGTCATCCATCGCGGCCTCGATCCGGGCAAGCTCGCTGTCGTCTGCCTCCTCGCGTTCATGGGCGATTTCGGCGTACTTGCGGGTCAGCATCGCGCTGCGGCGGATGGCGTCGATGGCGCGGCGTTTCGCCGCGGCCATCAGCCACGCGCCGGGCGTGTCGGGGATGCCCGTCCGCGGCCAGTCGGTAAGCGCGGCGAGCAGGGCATCCTGCGCGAGCTCCTCGGCGCGGTCGACGTCGCGGGTGATGCGGGCGAGCCCCGCGATGAGCCGCGCCCGCTCGATCCGGAAAACCGCCTCGATCGCGCGATGAATGTCGCCGTCCGCCATGCCGCCGCTTATGGCAGGCGAGGCATGGCGGAGGGCAGGAGCATCATTCGCCTTCGATCTTGCTGCGGAGGCGCTCGTTGGTTTCGATGATCTCGGGGGTCAGGATGTCGCCGAAATCCTCCATTTCATAGAAGGGACGGATTTCGAGCTCGCTTGGTCCCGGCATCGGGTTGGGGCAGCGCTTCGCCCAGGCGACCGCTTCGTCCATATCCTTGACTTCCCAGATCCAGTAACCGGCGACCAGTTCGCGCGTTTCGGCGAAGGGGCCGTCGATCACTCTGCGGCTCGAGCGTCGAAGGCGATGCGCTTGCCCGCCGAAGAAGGCTTGAGCCCGTCGCCGCCGAGCATGACGCCGGCATTGACCAGTTCCTCGTTGAACTTGCCCATCGCTTCGAACATTTCGGTCATCTCGGGCGTCGGGTCCATGCCCTTTTCGCTGTCCTCGGTCGCTTTCACGAAAACCATCACACGCATCATCTGTCTCCTTTGGCGAAGGGCTCCAAACGGGGCCCGTACCAACATGACGAACGAGCCTTCGCGGAATCGACAGGCCCCGCGAATTTTTTTCGGCCGGGCTAAATTTGTGCCTTCGTCCAGCGATCGATCAGCGATTCCAGCACTTCGATCGGCATCGCGCCTGCCGACAGCGAGGTGTCGTGGAAGGCGCGGATGTCGAATTTCGGTCCCAGCGCTTTTTTCGCCTTTTCGCGGATCGCGACCCAGCGCGTCTGGCCGACCATGTAGCTGGTCGCCTGCCCCGGCCAGACGCAATAGCGCTCGATCTCGGTGACGTTCGATCCTTCGGGGGTGCCGAGGCTTTCGTTATAATATTGGATCGCCCTTTCGCGGCTCCAGCGGAAATGATGGAGCCCGGTATCGACGACGAGACGCGCGGCGCGGAACATATAGCTTTGCAGATAGCCGAGGCGGCCCCACGGGTCGCTGGCATACATGCCCATCTCGTCGGCGAGCTGCTCGGCATAGAGGCCCCAGCCCTCGGTATAGACCGAATAGGCGGGGAGGCGGCGGAGGCGCGGGATGCCTTCGGCTTCCTGCGCCAGCGCGATCTGGTGGTGATGGCCCGGGGTCGCCTCATGATAGGTCAGCGTCGGCAGCGACCAGCTGGGGTTTTCGGCGGTGTCGCGCAGGTTGATGTAATAGGCGCCGGGGCGCGAGCCGTCGAGCGCGGGGATCTGGTAATAGCCGCCCGGCGCGCCCGCCTCGATTTCCGGCGGGACGCGGCGGATGTCGACGCGCGCCTTGGGAAGGCGGCCGAAAGCTTCGGGCAGGCGGCGCTGCATTTCCTGGATCTGATCGTTGAGCTTGGCGATCAGGTCAGCTTTGCCCTTGTCGGTGTTCGGATAGATGAAGCGCGGATCCTTGCCGAGCGCGCGCATGCGTTCGGCGACGCTGCCCTTGCTCATCCCCTGTTCCTTGAAGATCGCGTCGGCGCGCGCGCTGAGATCGGCCATGCGGTCGAGCCCGAGCTTGTGCACCTCCTCGGCGGTCATTCCCGTCGTCGTCGCGTAACGCAGCGCATAGGCATAATATTCGTCGCCCTTGGGCAGGCGCCAGACGCCGGCGTCGTGGGTCGCCTTCGGCCGGACGCGGCGCAGTTCGTCGGCTTGGCGGCGCATCGCGGGATAGATTTTGTCCTGGACGATCGCGGAGCAGCGCGGCGCCCAGTCGCCGGGGATATCCTTCGTCTTCGCCGTGAGGTTGGTCGTCATGATATTGGCGGCGGGGGCGGGCGCCCAGATATTGTCGAACAGCGCCAGCGTGCGGTCGATGACGAAATCGGGCGGGATGATGCCTGCGGCATGATCCGCCTTGATCCGGCCCGTCTCATTGTCGAGCTGAGCCGCGAAATCGGCGCAGCGCGAAAGATAGGCCTCGGCATCGGCGGAATCGGCGATGCTGTGCTGGTTGACGAGGAAATCCGGAATTGAGCGATAGCTACCGCTCAGCTGCGTGACCGGATGCGGTTCGGGCCAGCTGTGGAGGCCGTAGCTGAACGTGTCATAGGCCTTGACATAATCCTCCCACGGGCCGCGAAAGGTTTCATAGTTTATGAGGTCCATGCCCGATAGTTTTGATTTATCGATGCTTTTGAGTTCGCGCAGCCCGGTGCGATAAACCTCATGGCCTTCCTTGATCCCCGCGGGAGAGCGGTCGGCGAGCTTTGACTTGGCGGCCGCACGGTCGCCCTTGTCGAGCCCGAGTGCGGTCGCGAATTCGGGATCCTGATCGACCAGCATGTCATAGATACGCTCGTAGATCGCGGTCAGCCGCGCGCCTTCGCCCGTCGGGGTTTCAGCGGCGAACGCCTTGGCGGGCGAGCGGATTCCCGCCATCGCCGAAGTCGCGGCGAGCGTGGCAAGCAGGGTGCGGCGGTCGAGCATCTGGGTCTCCCTCATTCGTGTATTGGTGAACTATGACGCCGTCTGTCGGCCGCGTCTTGTATCCATTTGACCCCGCCGCCACCGGCCCGGCGGCGCGCCGGTCAGCGCGGCGACTGCGCGCGTCATGTGCGCCTGATCGGTGAAATGGAGACGGTGCGCGATATCCGCGAGCGCTTCTTCGCCGGCGCGCACCGCCGAAAAGGCGGCGCGGGCGCGCAAATCGGCGCGATAGGTATTGGGCGTACAGCCGTAAGCGGCGCGAAATCCGCGGCTGAGCGTTTCGGCGCGTACCCCCATCTGTTCAGCCCATGGCGCCAGCGCAAACGGTTCGCCGCGCCTGAGGTCGGACGCAAGCAGGTCGGGCCAGTCCAGTTCAGATCGCGGCACCGCGACGAACATTTCGGCGAACAGGGCCGACGCGGCGGTGCCATCGCGTTCCGCGACGCGGACCAGCATATCGGGGTCGGTTACGCGGCCGCGAACCTGCGCCACGCCGGCCAGCGATGCGGGAAGGTCGAGCACCAGTACGCGCGCGCCCTTCGCTTCGAAGCGGTCGAGATGCGATTCGAACGCGTGATGGACCAGCGCATCGCCGGGGCCGACGTTCCAGCGCCCCTCGTCGCCCGCTTCCTGATAGCCGCCCTCGAGCACGACCGCGACGAAGGCGCCGTCGTGGCAGTGCCGGTCGCGCAGTTCGCCGGGGCCGTGACGAAGCAGCCCCAGCGGCGCGTCGGCGAAACTGGGATCCGAGGCCATATGGCCGCTACTCGCGCGCCTTGGCGGCGGCGCGTACGTCCTGCGAGCGGGCCAGCGGCATGACGAGAATATCGTCGCCGTCGACGACCACCGCCACGTCGCTCATCCCGACGAGCGAGACGCGCTTGCCGCCGGCGCGCACGAGATTGCCGCTGCTGTCGTGGAGAAAGACGTCGCCGCCGGTCACATTGCCCGCGGCATCCCGCTCTGCCGCAAGCGCGTGGACCGCCTGCCAGCTGCCGAGATCGGACCAGCCCATCGCAACCGGGACGACGGCGACGCGGTCATCCTTTTCCATCACGGCATAGTCGATCGAGTCGGCAGGCGCCCGCTCGAACTCGATCGCGTCGGCGTAGAGCGCGTCGCCATCGCGCATTCCCGCTGCGACCGACCGGTCGGCGGCCTCGAAGATCGCGCGGCAATGGGTCAGCATCGCATCGCGCATGCGGCCGGCGCGGAACAGGAAAATGCCCGCATTCCAGCTATATCCGCCAGCGGCGAGCATGCGCTCGGCTTCGTCGAGCGGCGGTTTTTCGACGAAGCGGTCGACCGCGAAGGCGTCGCCGTCGAGCGGCGCGCCGCTGGCGATATAGCCGAAGCCCGTGTCGGGGCGGTCGGGGGTGATGCCGAAGGTGACGAGCCAGTCCTGCTGAGCAAGCGCGGCGCCGCGTCCGATCGCGGCATGAAAGGCGGCGATATCGGCGATCACATGATCGCTCGGCATGACGAGGAGCAACGCGTCGGCGTCGGCCTGCGCCACGGCGAGCGCGATCGCGGCGGCGGTATTGCGCGGCATCGGTTCGACGATCAACGTCGCTTCGTGTACGCCCATCTGCTCGCGCACCGTCGCGACATGCGCGTCGCCGCAGAGGATGACCGGCGGCATGAAATGCTGTCCCGCGGGCGTGCGCGCGATCGTCTGGCGGAACAGGCTTTCGCTGGCGGTGAGCGGCAGGAACTGCTTCGCGCAGGTCCCGCGCGATTCGGGCCAAAGGCGGGTGCCGGCGCCGCCGCACAATATAACGGGTTGAATCATCAAGCTCATAAATTTCCGTCTATCCTCTTGCTGACGCCCGGTCATCCTTTGAATGGGGCTTTGGGTGAGTGTAAAATTAACCGACAGTTGACGCCTGATCGCTAAGTTCAACGCGCGAAAGGTTCAGACGCTTCCATGTTCCGATTGTTCAAACATTATGTGCCGCACGCAGTCGTCTGGCTGGCGCTGATCGAGTTTCTGGCGCTGCTCGCGTCGGCCGAGATCGCGTGGCATCTTTATGCGCAGCAGGCGGACTTCGATGCCGGCGGGATCGGCGACCGCTGGGCGCCGCTCGCGACCTTCGCCGTCGCCAACTCGCTCGCGATGATGGCGACGGGGATGTACGGCAGCGAAGCGCTGCGTTCGATGAAATTTGCGACCGCGCGATTGCTCGCGGCGGTGTCGCTCGGCGTGATCTTCCTGTCGGTGGTCGGCTTTCTGCTGCCCACCGCGACCTTGTGGCGCGCGAACAGCCTGTACGCGATGGCGCTTGCGATCGCGGCGCTGCTCCTGATCCGGCTGATCCTGACGCAGAGCGCCGGGGCCGAGGCGTTTCGCCGCCGCATCCTGGTGCTGGGCGCGGGCCCCCGCGCCGCGCGGCTGCAGGCGCTGGCGGAGGCGCCGGGAAGCGGGCTGACGATTGCCGGCTTCGTTGCGATGGCGGCGAATGAAAAGACGATCCCGGGCGCGGTTCCGCGCACACAGATTGCCAGCCTGGCCGACCATGTCGTCGCGCTTGGCGCGGGCGAAGTCGTGCTCGCGATGGAGGAACGGCGCGGGTCGCTGCCGCTCGCCGACCTGCTGCGCGTCAAGACCACCGGGGTGCACGTCAACGATATCGCGAGCTTCATCGAGCGCGAGACGGGGCGCGTCGACCTGGCGACGACCAATCCCAGCGGCCTGATCTTTTCGGATGGCTTTTCGGCGGGGCAGCGGATTTCGCGCGTCGGGAAGCGGGTGTTCGACATATTGGCGAGCATCGCCGTGCTGATCGTCGGCCTGCCGCTGATCGTCATCGCCGGGATCGCGGTGAAGCTCGACAGCAAGGGGCCCGTTTTCTATCGCCAGTCGCGCGTCGGGCTGTTCGGCGAACCCTATGACATCGTGAAGATCCGGTCGATGCGGACCGATGCCGAGGCCGCGGGCAAGGCGGTGTGGGCGGCGGAAAACGACCCGCGCATCACGCGCGTCGGCCATTGGATCCGCAAGCTGCGCATCGACGAGCTGCCGCAGACCTGGTGCGTGCTGAAGGGCGAGATGAGCTTTGTCGGCCCGCGCCCCGAACGGCCGAGCTTCGTCGAAGAACTCGAGCGCGAACTGCCCTATTATGCCGAGCGGCATATGGTGAAGCCGGGGCTGACCGGCTGGGCGCAGATCAACTATCCTTATGGCGCGTCGGTCGAGGATGCGCGGGCGAAGCTCGAATATGATCTCTATTATGCGAAAAATTATTCGCCCTTCCTCGACCTGTTGATCCTGCTGCAGACGGTTCGCGTCGTGTTGTGGCCGGAGGGCGTCCGCTGACGATGGCGGCGCTCGCGGGCCTTTCCGAAATCCTGTCCGGGCTGGCGTTCGCCGGTTTTGTTGCCGCGACCTTCTGGCTGCTCGGAAGGCCGCGCTCGCGGATGGCGGAGCTGATGCCGGCGCCGCGCCGGCTGATCCTTGCGAGCGCGGCGACGGCGATCTGGTGCGGCGCGCTTTATGCCTGGACGCCCGGCTCGTCGCAGGCGCTGGTGGCGCAGGCGCTGCGCGACTTTGCCATGCTGAGCTGGCTCGCCGCGACCTTCTGGCCCGCGTCGGCGCCGATGTCGCGGCCGCTGCGCCTGATCCTGCGCCTGCTGGCCACCATCTGCCTGATCGCGCTGATTCTGGGCGGCGCGGCGCATCTGCGCGCCGGTGCTGCCGCAAACCAATGGGTCGGCGGCGCGCTGCAGGTCGCGGCGATGATCGTCGCGGTCGGCGGCCTGCTGATAGTCGACAGCGGCACGCGGCGCGGCGGGGCGGGGCTTCGCACGCCGTTGCTGGCAGTCGCCGGCGGTTTTGCGATGCTGTGGGCATACGACCTCAATGTCCAGCTGATCGCGGCGCTGACCGACAGCGCGCCATCGACGCTGATCGCGCTGTTGCCGGCGGTGGCGCTGTTGATCCTGCCGACCTTCGTCATCGCCTCGATGGACATGGGGCGTGAGCGGATGCAGCTGTCGCGCGCGGCGGCGATGCGCACGATCATATTGATCGGCGCCGCCGCCTATCTGGTGCTGATCGGGCTGACCGGCGCGGTCGCGCGGATGGTCGGCGGCAATTATGGCGACCTGGCGCAGGGCATCTTCCTGATCGTCGCGCTTGGCGCCGGCGGCCTGCTGTTCCTGTCGGCGCGGGCGCGCGCGTGGCTTTCGGTGACGATCGCCAAGCATTTCTTCGAGCATCGCTACGACTACCGCACCGAATGGATGCGCTTCACCGCGACGCTGGGGCAGGGCGCCAAGGATGATGGCGGCGACGAGGATCGCCACCTGCACCGCCGCGTTGCCAAGGCGCTTGCCGAACTGACCGGCAGCCCCGGCGCGCTGCTGTTGCTGCCCGACGCGCAAGGCGCGTTCCGCGTCGCCGACCAGTGGCGCTGGCCCACCGGCAGCGCCGCGGAAGACGGCGAGGGCGCGGTGCTGTCGCTGCGGTCGGCGTTCATGCTGCAGGAAACGCAGCATATCGTCGATCTCGACGCGCAGCGGCGCGGCAACAGGGCAGGCGAGGGCGACGATCTGGCGATCCCAACCTGGCTGCTCGCCGACAATCGCGCCTGGGTGGTCGTGCCCGTGCTCCATTTCCAGCGGATGATCGCGGTGGTCGTGCTGCACCGGCCGGCGGTGTCGCGCGCGCTCGACTGGGAGGATCTCGACGTGCTGCGTATCGCAGGGCGGCAGGCGGCGAGCTATCTGGCCGAAGCGCAGGGGCAGCAGGCCTTGTCGGAGGCGAAGCGCTTCGACGAATTCAACCGCCGCTTTGCCTTCATCATGCACGATATCAAGAATCTGGCGAGCCAGCTGTCGCTGCTCGCGAGCAATGCCGAGCGCCACGCCGACAAGCCGGCGTTCCGCGCCGACATGATCGAGACGCTGAAGATTTCGTCGGGGCGTCTCTCGGGCCTGCTCGAGCGTCTGTCGCCGCGCGACCGCAATCGCCCTGCCGGCGCCGGGCGCACGCTGATCGAGCCGGTGCTGATCGACGTCGCGGCGGAGGTGCGGACGCGGCGCGGGCTGTTCGTCGGATCGCAGGCGGGGCTGGAGGCCTGGGGCGACGCGATGGCGATCCGCCAGATCGTCCAGCATCTTGTCGTCAATGCCATCGACGCGTCGCCCGACGGCAGCGCGGTCCAACTGGTCGCGGTCGCCGAGCATGGGCGCGTGCGCATCGACATCATCGACCAGGGCAGCGGCATGACGCGCGCCTTCATCCGCGACGAGCTGTTCAAACCCTTCGTGTCGACCAAGGACGGGGGTTTCGGGCTCGGTGCGTTCGAGGCGCTGCAGCTGGCCCAGGCAATGGGCGGCACGATCGACGTCGCGAGCGAGCCGGGACGGGGGAGCAGCTTCACCCTGTGGCTGCCGCTCGCCGATGCGCATGAAGACGGGCCCGCCGACGACCGGATCATGAAAGTGGCGACCAGATGAGCGAGAGCGGAACCGACATGCGCAAGCTGCTGGTGGTCGAGGACGACCCCGGGCTGCAGGCGCAGCTCAAATGGGCCTATGACGGCTATGAGGTGCTGATCGCGGGCGATCACGACAGCGCCATCGACCTGCTGCGCTCCGAGGAACCCGCGGTGGTGACGCTCGACCTCGGGCTGCCGCCCGATCCCGACGGGACGCGCGAGGGGTTTCGCGTGCTGAAGGCGATCCTGGAGGTCAAACCCGACACCAAGGTCATCGTCGTGTCGGGCCATGGCGAGCGGGCAAGCGCGCTCGCCGCGATCGCGAACGGCGCCTGGGATTTCTATCAAAAACCGATCGACATCGAGGAACTGGGGTTGATCGTCCGCCGCGCCTTTCATGTGCGCGAGCTGGAGGTCGAGAATGCGCGGCTGGCGAGCCAGGGTGCCGGCGACAATCGCGTGCTCGGCGGGATGATCACCGGCGCGCCCGAGATGTTGAAGGTCGCCGCACGATCGAGCGCGTCGCGAACCTCGACGTTAGTGTGATGCTGCTCGGCGCCAGCGGGACGGGCAAGGAATTGCTCGCGCGCGGGCTGCACGAGGCGAGCGGACGGCGCGACGCGGCCTTCGTTGCGATCAATTGCGCCGCGATCCCCGAAAACCTGCTCGAAAGCGAGCTGTTCGGGCATGAAAAGGGGGCGTTTACCGGCGCGGTCAAGACGACCGAGGGTAAGATCGAGCTGGCACATGGCGGCACGCTCTTCCTCGACGAGGTCGGCGATATCCCGCTGCCGCTGCAGGTCAAGCTGCTGCGTTTCCTGCAGGAGCGGACGATCGAGCGGATCGGCGGACGCAAGGCGATCGCGGTCGATACGCGCATCGTCTGCGCGACGCACCGCGACCTCGATGCGATGATCGCGGAGCAGAGCTTTCGCGACGATCTTTACTACCGGCTCGCCGAGATGGTGGTGAATATCCCCTCGCTCGCCGAGAGGCCGGGCGACGCGGTGCTGCTCGCTCGGCATTTCCTGCATCAATATGCGCCCGCGATGAATCCCGGCGTGCGCGGTTTTGCACCCGACGCGCTGCAGGCGATCGACGAGGGGCGCTGGCCCGGCAACGTTCGCGAGCTGGAAAATCGCATCAAGCGCGCCGCGATCATGGCCGACGGCAAGCTGGTGACCAGGGGCGACCTCGACCTTGCCGGCGGCCGCGATGATGGGGAGGGCGAGGATTATCTGAACCTGCGCGCCGCGCGCGAGGCGGCCGACCGCGTCGCGATCCGCCGCGCGATAATGCAGAGCGAGGGCAATATCTCGTCGGCCGCCAAGTTGCTGGGGATCAGCCGCCCGACGCTCTACGACCTGCTCAAGCAGTACCGGATGCAGGCCTGATGGCGCTGCGCGGTATTTTCTTCTTTCGTCATGCTGAACTCGTTTCAGCATCCATGGCCGGCGCTCTCGTCACACGCCGTGTGGGGAGAGAGGCCGGGCCGTGGACCCTGAAACAAGTTCAGGAGTGGCGAGAAATCGAAGCGTTTTTGCCCTTGCCACGCGATGCTGGCGGGTGCTCGCTCGCCGGGTGCGATCGGCG
>JACDQN010000236.1 GCA_015657575.1 Sphingopyxis sp. | reverse complement strand
CGCGCGTGGGAGAAGATCATCGACCGCAATGGCGAAACCGTCCCGCAGTCGGGCAGCGAGCAGTCGATGGCGGTGATGAAGGCGTTGCAAGCGCTCGGCTGAGCCTGATAAGCCCCTGCACAGGAGGCGCCGGGGCGGCGCCTTCGTGCGGGGGATTATGACCGAACCGACTTTGGCGGCAGGAATCGATCTGCTGCAGCAACGCACCAAGATACTGAAGATCTTGCTCGTCGCGGGCATGGTCCTGATCGTCGCGGTGTTCGCGGGACAAATTGCAGAATTCAACGGCCTGTTCTCGCTGGCGCCGGACGCGCCGGTTACCGAGGCGGCCGCCTTCTACCTGGTCGCCGTTCTGGCCGACGCGCTGCCACCCTGATCACTTATATCCTGTTCGGCATGTGGATCTATCGCGCCGCCGCCAATGTCAGGGCGGCTGCCGTTCCGGGCTTCACCTTCACACCGTCTTGGGCGGTCGGATGGTATTTCGTCCCCATCGCCAATCTGTTTCAACCCTATCAGGCGATGCGTCAGATATGGAACGCCAGCCATGGCGGCGACAAGGATGAATTGTATCGCGGCCATTCGCTTCTTGTCGCTTGGTGGGGTGCATGGTTGTTCACCGCCGCTGTCGGCACGATGAGCTATGTCGCGTCGGCGAGCCCCGATTCACCGGGGGAATTTCGCGAGGGCCAGATTCTGGGAATGATCTATTCGGGCGCGAGCCTGATCCTTTATCCGCTCGCCATCGAATTGGTGCACCGTGTCGCGGAAGGCCAGCGCCGGCGCCTGACGGCCGCGCATATCTTCGCCTGACTTATTGTATTGCATCACCAATACAGTTCTGCTACAAGCGCTGCGGGGCAAGGGGATCGGTCACAGAAGGACGACCCCGATGTATAGTGAAACCGACCTGCAAACTGCGGTCGATGCAAGGATATTGACGCCGGAGGCCGCCGCGGCTTTCCGCTCGCATATCGCATCGGTGCGCGCCACTCCCGGAGCCGACGAGGAATCGTTTCGGCTGATTACCGGCTTCAACGATATTTTCGTCAGCATCGCGGCGGTAATCCTGCTCGTCGCCGTGGGTTGGATCGGTCAGTCGATCCACGCCGCCCTCGCCGGCGCGTTCGTCGCGGGCTCGGCCTGGTTCCTCGCCGAATATTTCACGCGGCGGCGCCGCATGGCGCTGCCCAGCATCGTGCTCGTCCTTGCCTTTTCGGCGGGCGTCTGCGCGACGATGATCGGTTTCCTTGTCGAACATGGCGAGAATATTTTCGGTCAAAATCCGGGCGAAACCACGATCGCGATCATCGGCAGCCTGATCGCTGCGGTGACCGCCGCCGCGACCTGGCTCCACTGGAAGCGCTTCATGGTGCCGATCACCGTGGCTGCCGGTACGGCGGCGCTCGCCGCGACCGCGGTCGCGCTCGTCCTGGCGATCACCGGCATCCCGAACTCCGACGGCACGCTGCCGATGATCCTCGTGCTGATCGCGGGGCTCGGGGTCTTCGCGCTCGCCATGTGGTGGGATCGCAGCGACCGGATGCGCCAGACGCGCCGCAGCGATGTCGCCTTCTGGCTTCATCTGCTCGCTGCGCCGATGATCGCGCACCCGATCTTCCACCTGCTCGGCGTCACCCAGGGTGACAATATCGGCAGCGCCGCCGCGGTGCTCGTCGTCGGCATCTATATCCTGTTCGGTTTGATCGCACTCGCTATCGACCGCCGCGCGCTGCTCGTCTCGGCGCTCGCCTATGTGCTGTTCGCGATGACGCAGTTGTTCAACACGTTCGGCGCGGTCGAGCTCAACGTCGCGCTGACGGCGTTCGTGATCGGTTCGGCGCTGCTGCTGCTCTCGGCTTTCTGGCAGAATGCCCGCGCCGCGGTGGTCGGAATGCTGCCCGCCAATGTCGCGGACCAGCTGCCCGCGACGGTACGGGTCAGTCCGATACCAGCTTCATAAGCTTGCGTTCGACGGGGGCGAGCACGTTCGCGAGTTCGTCCCCGCGCTTCAAAATCGCCCCGGCTTCGGAGACAAGGGCCCACATGCCCTGTCGGCTCCGCAAGGCGGGGCGTTTTTCTATGCGATATTCGGGGCGCTCGGCGGCGCGGCGGAAGGCCGAGAAGATCGCGGCGTCGCGGTGGAAGTCCATCGCATAGTCGCGCCAATGCCCGGCAGCGACCATGCGGCCGTAGAGATCGAGGATGCGCATCAATTCGGTTCGCTCGAAACCGGTCTGCTGCGGTGCCGCCCGGTTGGCAAACGGCAAAGGCGTTACCGTTCCCATCAGGCGCGGGTCCGGCTCCCCTTGCGCCGCGGCGCGTCGAGTTCAGCGGCGAGCGCACCTCGCTCTTCGAGCAGGGTCGCGAGCTGCTTCTGCAGCTGTTCGAGCTGGCATTGCAGCATTTCGATCTTCTGCGTCGCGGGGTCGAAGGTTTCGCTGCACGGCGTACCATAGGGCACGAATTCGCGCGCATATTCGCTCGCGTCGAGCAGGGTCGAGCGCGCCGGGATGCCGACCATCACCGCACCCTCGGGCACGTCCTTCGTCACCACGGCATTGGCGCCGACGCGGGCGCGGGCGTTGACCGTGATCGGGCCCAGAATCTGCGCGCCCGATCCGACGATCACATCATCGGACAAGGTCGGGTGCCGCTTGCCGCCGATCCCGTTTGCGGGATCGGTGCCGCCGAGCGTCACGCCCTGATAGATCGAGACATTGTCGCCGATCTCCGCCGTCTCCCCGATCACGACGCCAAAGCCGTGATCGATGAACAGATGGCGCCCGATCGTGGCGCCCGGATGGATGTCGACGCCGGTGAACCAGCGCGACAGGTGATTGACGAAGCGCGCGAGAAAGAAAAGCTCGGCTTCGAACAGCCAGTGCGCGACGCGGTGCATGCCGACCGCCACCAGGCCGGGATAGAGCAAGATTTCCCAACGCGACCGCGGCGCGGGATCGCGCGCCTTGATCGAATCGAGATAGGCGACCAGCCCATTGAACATCGCATGTCCCCTGCGACCCTATTTTATACCGGGCAAGATAGATGTTCGCCGGCCGCTTTTCCACCCCCGGGGGTGGATTATTCGTCAGCGGCCGGTCAGCCCGATCCGCAGCAACAGCAAACCCTCGCTCCGCCAGCGCCGTTCACCGTCGTGGCGCGCGATGGCACCGGCCCAGCGATCGAGCATCAGAAGCGCCCGGTTTCCATGGAGTTTTCGCGCGGAAGCGACGGGCGGTTACGCGCCGCGGCAAATAATTGGTGCGCCTCCAGCGCGCCTTCCTGCAGCGCGGCACCCCAGACCAGACCCCAGCGCCGGCCGCTATCTTCGCCGCCGCCCGACAGGGCGAACAGCGCAGCGCCGAATGCCATCGAGCCGTCCGCACGCGCGTCGTCATCCTCGGCAAGCAGCATCGCCTCCGCCGCGTCGGGGAGCGCATCGAGACCGCCCTTACCGCCCCAGCTTGCCTGCAGCGCGGCGAGCAAGGGCTCGCCCCTGGGCAAAGCCGCGGGGTCGCTCGCGAGCATCGCCATCATGTCGCGCCACCAGGCGAGCTTGATCTGGCCGATCAGCGGCTCGCGCGCGTCGTGGAGCAATTTGGTCAGCCGCTCGGCGAGCGCCCATAGCACAGCGGCGGCGGGGCGCCGCGCCTGCGGCACCGCCACCATCACGCGCGGATCGCGGATGTCCGGATAGGCGGCCGCCGCCGGCCCCTCAGCCGCGATTGGTAACCGCCTTCACCGCGGCGACGACGCGCGGCGTATCGATCAGCGCGGCCTTTTCGAGGTTGTTCGCATAGGGCAGCGGCACATCCTCGTTGCACACACGCATGACCGGCGCATCGAGATCGTCAAAGCCATGCTCCATCGCGACCATCGCGAGTTCGCTGGCGATCGAGCAGACCGGCCAGCCTTCCTCGACGACGACGAGACGGTTGGTCTTCTTGAGGCTGGCGAGCACGGTGACCGTGTCGAGCGGACGCAGCGTGCGCAGGTCGATGACTTCGGCGTCGATGCCCTCTGCCGCGAGCTGGTCGGCAGCCTCAAGCGCGAGCCCGACGCCGATCGAATAGCTGACGATCGTCACATCGCTGCCCTGGCGCATGATCCGCGCCTTGCCGATCGGCAGCACGAAATCCTCGACCTCGGGCACCTCGAAGCTGCGACCATAGAGCAGTTCGTTTTCGAGGAAGACAACCGGGTCCTCGGTACGGATCGCAGCCTTGAGCAGCCCCTTCGCATCGGCGGCATCATAAGGCGCGATCACGATCAATCCCGGAACGCTGGCGTACCACGGCCCATAGTTCTGGCTGTGCTGCGCACCGACGCGCGCCGCGGCGCCGTTCGGGCCACGGAAGACGATCGGACAGCGCATCTGGCCACCCGACATATAGTTGGTCTTCGCTGCCGAGTTGATGATGTGGTCGATCGCCTGCATCGCGAAGTTGAAGGTCATGAACTCGATGATCGGCTTGAGACCACCCATCGCCGCACCCGCACCGAGACCGGCAAAGCCATATTCGGTGATCGGCGTATCGACGACGCGCTGGGGTCCGAATTCCTGCAGCAAGCCCTGCGTGACCTTGTACGCGCCCTGATATTCGGCAACTTCCTCGCCCATCACGAAGACACGGTCGTCCTTGCGCATCTCTTCGGCCATCGCGTCGCGCAGCGCTTCGCGGACGGTGAGCTTGACCATCGCGGTACCTTCGGGGATCGCGGGGTCGGATGCGCGTTCGGTTGCGACCGGCTTTTCCACTGCGGGAGCGGGCGCCGGTGCAGATGCGGCAGCCTTGGTCTCTTCAACCGGGGCGGGCGCCGCAGCAGCAGGCGCCGCGGCGTCTTCGCCCTCGCCCGCGATCGTCGCGATCACGGTGCCGACCTTCACATTGTCGGTGCCCTCGGCGATCAGGATCGAGGCGATCGTGCCTTCGTCGACCGCTTCGAATTCCATCGTCGCCTTGTCGG
>JACDQN010000235.1 GCA_015657575.1 Sphingopyxis sp. | reverse complement strand
CCGCCGGCGGCACGCCCATGGCGAGGATTACGCTGGCTTCGTTGCTGTTAGCGCCGACGAGGAGCGGCACGTCGATCGGCTCACTGCGCGCAAAAACGCGCCATGGCGCTTCGCGCACCAGCTCGCCGTCGAGAATGGGGCCGACCATCGCGCCCGGCGTCCGGACATCGCCGGCCGCGACGAGCGCGTCGGCCGAAAGCGCCCGGAGCGCGTCGATCGTCGCCGAAGGCGGCGCGCCGGCGCGAGCCGCCAATGCCGTGCCTAGCGCTTCCTGCTCGATAAGCGGGCGCGGGTCGAGTAGGCCGACGCCCGACTGTACGATGGCGCGCGCGAACAGGCCCTTGGCTTCGGAGTGGGCGAGGATCGTCGTCACGCCGATTGCCCCCGCGGACTCGCCGAACAAAGTGACCTTCCCCGGATCGCCACCAAAGGCTGCGATATTTTTCTGGACCCAGCGAAGGGCGGCCATCTGGTCCATGAGGCCATAATTGGCGAGCGCCTCGCGACGCGGCTTGGCTGCGCTCAGAGCCGGGTGGGCAAAATAGCCGAGTGCGCCGAGCCGGTAGTTGATCGTGACAAGAATGACCCCTTGCCTTGCGAAGGCTGTACCGTCGAAAGCCGGGAACGTACCGACCCGATGACATGCGCACCGCCATGGATCCAGACCATGACGGGAAGTTTCCGCGCGCGGCCGGGCGCCAGATATTGAGCTGTAGGCAGTCTTCGGATTGATCATCCGCTACTCCACCGGCGACGAGCGCAGGCCGCACCATCTGCGGGCAAGCGGGTCCGAACTTCGCGGCATTGCGAATACCCGCCCAGCGCGGCGGAGCCTGCGGCGCGCGCCAGCGGAGCGCGCCTACGGGAGGCGCAGCGAAGGGAATATCGAAAAAACGCTCGACTCCTGCCTCTGCAGCGCCCGTTAGTCGCCCCTGCGCCAGCGTCGCTTGCGGAGGGGCAACCGCCGCCGCGGCGGATGCTGAAGCGAGCAGCGTCGCGGCTCCAGCACATGCTGCCATGACCCATTGCCGCATTTCGCCGTCCCTTTCGTCTCGGCTGGCGGCCGCAGGCCGCGGGCAAGCATATCCCCTAGAAAGAAATGCGGCCCTCGACGCCTATCACCCGGGGTTGGCTGTAACGGTTGATCGTCGGCGCCTGGGCAACATAGTAGAGCTTGTCGAAGAGGTTGTTCGCGAAGGCGCTCACATTGACCTTTCCGAAGTCGACGCCGATGCGAAGATTGACGAGGACATAATTGTCGAGGTCGACCGACGTTGCGGTCAGCTCCTGCTTGCCACCCCATTGTCCGCTGACAAGCACATTGCTCGTCAAGGCAACGTCGCCGGTGACCGGATAGCGAAGATTGAGGTTCGCCGAGGCGAGCCAGTCGGGAACCTGCGCGAGATCGAGACCGTCGTATCGGCCCGTCTTGACCTTGCCGCCCTGCCGCGAGCCGCTGAGCGCGAGGCGGCCGTCGCCTTCTCCAAGGTCGAATCCGTGGCTATATTCTGCCTCGATACCCCAGCTCTTCGCATTACCGGCATTAGTGAGATAGGCGACCGCGGCGACCGGGCAGGCCGCGTTGGTCAGCGCGCATCCATCGTCGACCTGCGCGATCAGATCCTTGAGCTCGGTATAATATCCCGCGATTGCGAAATAGCCGCGCCGCACCGGGCTGCCCTTGATGCCGACCTCATAGGAGGTGCTGCTTTCGTTGCCGAACAGTACCTGTACCGGGCTCGGAGCGCGGGGATCGGACAGGCGCGTGTTGAAACCGCCGGCGCGGTAGCTGCTGCCGACCTTGCCATAGGCGAGAATATTTGGAGTAAGTTTGTACGAAAGCGTCGCATTGTAGGAGAGATTGTCGGCGCTGATGTTGTCGTCGATAATCCGCGATGACCCGCCTGTTGGCAGGCCTGTCGCGAGATCATAGAGCCGCGCGCTGATGCTCCGGCTGTCGCGTGTATAGCGGAGCTCGCCGGTCAAGTTGAGGCTGTCGGTGATATCGAAACCGAGCGAACCATAAGCCGCATAGCTTTCGAAATGGAGCCGGGCGGGGGCGATGTTGCCCGGAGAAGGATTGGCAAGCGTCGGCGTGCGCGTCGTCGTCACGGAGAAATCGCTGTCGAGCAGCAGCATCTCGGCGCCCACGAGCCAGGTCAGACGGTCGCTCGCGCCCGTCACATGGATGTCCTGCGAGAAATTGTCGGTGGTGTCGACGACATAGGAGGCGCCGCTCGGGTCGAGCGGGGTTAGCGCCCCGATCTGACCTGCAGCGCGCGCGCGCGCAGTTCGGCCGGGCTCACCGCGTCATTGTCAAGGTCATATTCCGAGTGGCGCTTGCGAAGGATGTTGTCGAGGTGAGGTCGGCGCCGCCCAAGTCCACGCGGATAATCGCCTGCAGTCCATCGACATCCTGGCTGGCACGGGGCGCCGTGTTCCAGGGATAGCGGAAGCGATCCTGGGTATATCCCCCCGGGAAGCCTGGCGTGCCGGCGGGGATGGAAATCTGATAATGAACCGCCGGGGTCGTCAGCCGCTGGGTCTCGGCCATGATGATCGCGTCGACGGGTCCGCGTTTGAGACGGATCTGGCCGCGCAGACCATGACCCTTCTGTTGGTCGAAATAGACGTCGTTGTCCGGATTGTAGAAGAAGCCCTTGTCCTGCTCGACGAGATCGCCGCTGAGACGGATCGCAAGACCTTCGGCAAGCGGAACATTGATCGCGCCTTGCGTCTGGAAGCTGTTATTCTCGAAGCCGTAGCGCGCACTCGCCCAGCCTGAGAGATCGAATTCGGGCTCGGCCGAAATGATATTGATCGCGCCGCCGACCGCGTTGCGGCCATAGAGTGCGCCCTGTGTCCCCCGCAGCACCTCGACCCGGCCGATATCGAGGAGATCGAGGCGGGTGAAGTTTCGCCCGCCCACGGGACCACCGGCGATATAGGCACCGTTGCGATACAGGCCGACGCTGGGATCGCCATTGGTCGCGCGCGCGGTCGACGAGGCGCGGATCGAAATCTCGGAAGTGATCGATGAGCTGAGATTGTTGAACCTGACGCTCGGCTGGTCTGCTAGCAATTCGCCGCTGCCGCTTGCGCCGCCGCGATCGGTGAGTGAGGTGATATCGATGACAGAAGCGGCTGTAGGAACGTCGGCGAGCCGCTCCTCGCGGCGCCGCGCCGTCACGACGATCGCGCCGTCATCGTTCGCTTCCGCCGCGTCCGGAAGAGCTTCGGGCGGTCTGTCTTGCGCGAAAGCAGGCGGAGCGACGGCTACCCAAATTGCGGCCGTGCAGAAAAGAAGGTTCGCCCTGCGTCCCATGGTCACTCTCCCCATTTTGTTATCGCAATTATTATCGATAATTTTGTGCAGAAAACGCGAGCGAGTCAAGCCGGAAAGCGCAATGTCATTGCACGTGGGTCACGGGTTTAGGAGACGACGGCGCTCAGCAGGTCGCGGACGCCCCGCGCCGTAGCGGCAAGCGGGTCAGGTGTGACGGTAGATAAATCGTCGGTCACAGCGTGGTGATGACGGTGTGCGCCAAAGATGCCAGCATGACGTGTGTAGCCGGCCTTTATCACTTCCGAGAGTTCGCCCGCTGTGCCTTCCGCCGAAGGATAGGCCATTTCCAACCCTGGCTGGCCTTTGAATATCTCGCGCGCACGCGCAACGAATTCGGGCGATGTCATGAGAAAACGATAGGGATCGGCACTCGGCAGCGGCAGCAAGCGCCCCGGCATTTCCTGATAGTCACGTGCTGCGGCATTGGCGCCGAGATGCAACCAGAAAGCCGTCTCGCTGGGGGCTGGACCAAACTTGTCGGCGATATGGCTCGCACCGAGATTCTCATATTCATGCCCGCTGTTGCACAGAAAGAGCAGGCTGTGCTGGGGAAACGCTCGGGGCATCCAGTCGGCGAGCGCGAGCCACATCGCGATGCCCGGCCCCCGCTCGCCGGCGCAATCGGTCCAGCCTGAACGCGGCGTCGAGACGACGAGCCAAGGGCGGCCGGAGCGAACGAGTCGCCCGATTATATTCTGAGCTGCCCGAGCCCCACCGCGCCCGCGCAGCGCTAATTTCGCCGCGGCACCGTGGCGCGCGGCTTCAATCACCGGGGCGGCGAGTCGCGGCGCGAGCAAGGCAAGTGGCTTTTCCGATACGGGATGACCGGCCGGGACATTGAGGAGCAAGGCCTCGCCCGTCGGCCCGGTCGTAATGAGAATGACCCCGCTCGCACCGCGCGCAAGCGCATCGGCGAGCGGCTCGCGCGCTGCACGATCTACGAGGCTCGACCAGCGGCGGAAAGGCAGGCGCACTACGGCGATCGCGCCGTCGAGGCGTTCAGGAATTTCTGCGAGGCGCAGCGGCGCAGCGAGTCCAGCCTCGCCGGTTTCGATGGCGAGCGGTTGTGCGACGAGCGGTATCGTGATGTCGCCGAGCCTGAGGTCGCAGCGCGAGGCCTCGAACCAAGGCACGTCAAACGTCTGGCGTTCGACTTCGAATCCGGCACTGGACAGCCGCTTCGCTGTCCAGTCGGCGGTCCAACGATCGCCCTCGCCGCCCGACTGCTTGTTGCCGGCCTCGGTATAGCTTTGGACGTCGGTGAAGAGGCGTTCGGAGCCGAACATGGTCAAATCCCGAGATACAGCGGCAGCGGAGTTAACCTGCAATGCGATCGGCGCCGCGAGGCCCGCCTTAAGCAACGTGCGGCGGTCGGTCGGGAGGCGGCTCATGTCACTTTTGCGCGGCGGCGGCTGGGCTTAGTCTTTGCGTGCCGGGCCTTATATTCCTCGAGTGCGCGCCCGAAACTATTCTGAGTAACGCCGATCAGATCGCGCGCCACCGCATCGGCGGCATCGCCATCGCGCGTGACGATATGGCGGCAAAGCGCGTCGTAGAGGATGGCCGATCGCTTCGCGGCGTCATTGCCATGCGTCTCGATATAGCTGTCGGTATAGACATTGTGCTGCCAGCGCGCGAGCAGCGCGACCCGGTCGAGGAGCTCCAGCGCGAGCGGCGCATTGCTCCGCTTGGCGATGAAGCGGCCGATGCGGTTCGAGACTTTGATATGCTCGAACGTATTTTCGGTGCGCTGGGTGACATCCTTATATTCGACCAGACGGTGCATCAGTTCGCGCCCGTCGCGATCCGTCATCTCGACCGCAGCCAGGCGGCAAACTACACCGAACAGGGATTTCCACAGCTCATAGACCTCGTTCGCGGCATGCTCGTCGATATCGATCACATAGGTTCCGCGCCACGGGACCACCTTCACGAGACCGATCCGCGCAAGATGACGGAATGCTTCGCGCACGGGCGCATGGCTCACCCCGAAGCGCGCGGCGATTTCGCGCTCGCGCAGCCACGATCCCGGCTGGATGCGCCATTCGACGATGTCGTCAGTCAAGAGACGCGCAATGACGCGGTCTTGAGTCGGTGCACTGTCGTCTTCGGTCTTCGTCGCGCCCATTTCTCTCCGTTCGGCTTTCCCTGCTACCGGCACCATCCTAATCGGACAGTGCACGCGAGCAATCGATGATTGCGAATGAAATTATTATCGATAATATCGAGAATGACAAGCACCAGAAAATGGGAGTCGGAACTTGAAGCGCACCATCCTCTTTTTCGCAGCAGCCGTTGCGGCACAGCCGGCCACGGCAGGCGAACCCGCTCCTCTTCCCGGCTGTGCCGCGGCGATCGCCTATTCCGAGGCAAACTCTGGCGTGGCGCTGCTGATCCTTGAGGATGGCGAGGTTCGATGCCGTTCTGCAGATATTGCGACACCGCAGGAACTCTGGTCGGGCACCAAGAGTCTTGTCGGGCTGATGGCGGCGGCGGCCGTACAGGACGGGCTTTTGACGCTCGACGAGCGGGCATCAGAGACGCTCGCTGAGTGGAAGGGCGACGCCGAAAAGGAACAGATCACGCTTCGCCAACTGCTGTCGATGACAGGTGGTCAGGCCTCAACCGTCGGGAGACCCCAAGGGTATTTGGACTCGGTCAAGGCACCGCTCGCGGCGGCACCGGGCGGGAAATTCCAGTATGGCCCTGCTCCGATGCAAGTCGTCGGCGAAATCATGCGCCGAAAGCTCGTCGCCAAAGGCGAGGACGGCAACCCTCGCCATTATATCGAGCGTCGCATTCTAATGCCGCTAGGCGTAACGGTCGGCGATTGGCGCAGCGGCCCCGATGGCGCACCGCTCATGCCGCAGGGCCTAGTGCTGGCCGCATCCGAGTGGGCGAAGATCGGCGAGTTCGTCCGCGGGGGCGGAAAGCTCGAAGGCAGGCCACTTGTCGACGAAGCGACATTCGGCGAGATGTTCCAGGGTAGCCAGGTCAATCCTGCCTACGGTCTCACTTGGTGGCTACCCCGTAGCACGCCGGCTGTCGATATTGTTACTCGGTCCACCGATATCACCAGTCATGCCGCCGAACTACCGGCGGATATGGTCGTCGCCGCCGGCGCGGGCGATCAACGCCTCTATATCATTCCGTCGCTTCGGCTTACGATCGTGAGGCAGGCGAAACTCGACATTGCCGCCTTAGCGGCGGGGAAAAAAGGTGATTGGTCCGATTGGCGGTTCCTGTCGCTGTTGCTGAAACCAGCGAGTGAATAATTTGAAACGCGGGCGAGAACATCTCGGGGGCGATCGAACCTAAGCCGTGCCGCTGCAATATGATCATTGAGAATTGCTGGCTGAATGCAATCGCGGCCCGTGGAGTTTGCCCATGGGCCAGCATGATGACGGTCATTGACAGCCAGCGCGGCGATCGGAACCGAGAGGCGGAACCGTGCGCGCGACGGCGCAGTGGGGCGAAGAAGGATGCAGCATGTTGCGGGGATTGATGCAGGACGCGCCGCTGCTGATCAGCGGAATATTGGAATATGCAGCGCGCGCGCACGGCAAGAGGGAGATCGTCTCGAAGGCTGTCGTGGAGCCGGTTTGGCGGTATGACTGGCACCGCTGCGATCAGCGTGCGCGTCAGGCTGCGCAGGCCCTTGGCGTCCTCGGGATTGCGACGGGCGACGGCGTCTCCTCGCTCGCCTGGAACACTCCCACCGCCACCTCGAACTCTTCTATGCGGCGCCGGGCATGGGCGCCGTATTGCACACCGCCAACCCGCGTCTCAGCGACAAGCAGATCGCCTTCACTATCGCTCATGCAGGGAGCCGCATTCTCTTCTTCGAGCCCAATCTAGCCGAGCTCGTCGCACGGCTGCGTCCTCTCCTTCCGGGTATCGAGCGCTATGTCCTTCTCGCGGAGCGCGGAACGATCGCGCCAGATGTTGCCGACACGTTGAACTACGAAGCGTTGCTGGCAAGCGAGGACGGAGCCCTCACCTGGATGAGCTTCGATGAAAAGGCAGCCGCATTTCTTTGCTACACTTCGGGGACGACGGGCGACCCCAAGGGCGTCCTATACAGCCACCGCTCAATCGTTCTTCACGGGATGGCGGCCGGTCTAAGCAGTGCCTTCGGGTTCAGCGCTTTTGATGTCATCATGCCCTGCTCGTCCATGTATCATGCAACGGCATGGGGACTTCCCTTCACGGCAGCGATCAACGGCTGCAAGCTAGTGCTTCCTTGTGACAGGATGGACGGTGCCAGTCTTGCCGACCTGATCAACGAAGAGGGCGTCACCTTTTCGGGTGGTGTGCCGACGATCTGGACCTTGTACCTCGCTCATCTCGACACTACGGGGACGGGGGTCGGCAATCTCAAGCGCCTCGTGATTGGGGGCTCGGCCGTCCCCCGGGCGATGGCCGAGACATTCCGAGCCAAATATGGTGTCACTGTGCTGCAGCTCTGGGGCATGACCGAAACCAATCCGCTCGGCGTGATTTCGACGCCCTCCCCGCTCCTGATGGCCGAAGGCGAGGATTTCGCGAACGACCTCCCGCTGACGAAGCAGGGTCGCATGCAATTTGGCATCGAACTGCGCATTATCGACGGCGATGGCACGCCGCTCCCCTGGGACGGTGAGCAGGCGGGTGCGCGTCCAGGTCGCGACGTGGGTCGTCGATCGCTATTTCCCCGATATTGAGGGCGCCGGGAGCGATGGCTGGTACGACACCGGGGACATCGGTACGATCGATCGCTTCGGCTTTCTCCGGCTGACCGACCGCGAGAAAGATGTGATCAAGTCCGGGGGCGAATGGATCAGCTCGATTGATATCGAGAATGCGGCGGTTGGGTACCCCGGCGTCCGGGTCCCGGCGGTCGTTGGCGTATATCATCCAAAATGGGAAGAGCGCCCCCTTCTCGTGATCGAAACGCATGAAGGTCAAGCCGTCACAGCCGACGCAATTCGCGCGCATCTGGAGACGAAGGTTGTTCGTTGGTGGCTGCCGGACGACATCCTGTTCGCGACAGTACCGCTCACTGCAACGGGAAAGATCGACAAAAAGGCCTTACGCGAAGCGTATCGTAACCAACTCGCCTAGATGAGATCACACTGCGTCCATTCCGTGCGAATGGCAGCGATCCTTTCAGGCGGGATAATTTCAGCGGGCCTCGTGAGTCTTGCATAAGCCCGGGCAATCTCGGTCGGGCTGTCCAAGGCAAAGCGCTCTACGCTTGCAGCGCGGTCAAGGTATGGCCAAGATGAGGCATGGCGTCGACCCAAAAAACCAAAGAACCAGCTTCCGGACGAACAGGGAGGCCCACTCGACAAGCCTCGCAAGCACTTTCGAGGAAAATTCTCCGTGTCGCCCGCGATGTCTTCTTTGCCGACGGATTCGGTCGTTCAACGGCTGAACGGATTGCTGCAAAAGCAGGCATCTCCAAGCGCACGTTGTACGCCCGTTACGGGGACAAAAAGCTGCTTTTCGAAGCGGCAATACTCATGGAAATCGAGGATCGGCTCTCCTTCCTTGAACAGCACGTTCCCGAACATGGCGACGTTCGGCTCGAGCTTGAAGAGCTGTCCGATGAACTGCTATCCTGGATGCTTACCGACATTCACGTCGCGTTGGAACGCGTTGTAATGGCTGAGGCTGCACGTTTTCCCGCTTTAGCGCGAAACCTTTACGAATTCGGCGTAGGACGCACGACGAGATTGGTGGCAGAGGTCTTGCGCAAAGCCGAGGAGAGGGGAGAAATCAGGGTGTCAGACGCGAATTTTGCTGCGGAGCAGTTTATCTCCAGCGTCATTTTGTCACCTTTTCGTCGGGCCGCTCTTGGAGTGGGAGTGACCAGTCACAATGAAACCTCTTCAGCCCGAATGAGGCAAGCTGTCGATCTATTTGTGTACGGCTGCCGCCCCTCCCTGAAGGGGAGCCACCCATAACATTCCCGCTTCATCTTGGGCTGGGCCGTTGTCCCGACTAAGTTTCCATTGGCTTCACGCTAGTTGATCGCCGCAGCCGTCCAACTCGCGATTTCGTCGGCCATTTCAAGGCTCGCGCGATCAAAGGCTTCGACGATACTCGAAACGCTATTTGCACTTGCTGACCTATCAAGGACGATGCGCGTGACTGCCAGTGGTTCCGATTCTTTGGATCGGCTTAGTTCCACTTGCGCGGCGATGCGAATGATCGGGGCCGCGTCGGGCCCCTGGTCGTAATAGGCTGCAAAAGAAGAAAGCCGTGCGGATAGGACGTAATGATCGGAAGCAACGCTCTGGACAGGGATATATGCGTGATCGATTTTGCGCGCTACGCTTCCGGCAATAGCCTCGCGGATCATCTCGGGCGCAGGCCTCATCCACCGTGCTTTGGCCAGATACGTGACTTCGCGATTCTCGATCGTGAGGATCCTGTCTCCATCGGCCCCAGGCGGAAGCGTCGGTCGCGTAATATACACCGGAATCCACTGTCGTGCAATTTCACGCTCCGGTACGGGCGTGCTACTGATCCGGTACAACGTCGATTTGCCGCCAGTTCCCAGAATATTCCCGCAACCAGAAAGGCAAATTAGCGCGCCCATCAGCAAAAACATTCTTGCAGAGATCGTTTTCATTGGGGGAGCTTCCTTTCACGAGGGGTCCGTCGTAGCTGGCCGGCGAGCTGCTCGATTTCCTGCGCCGCGCTATCGAGCGATTTCAAAGTTGCAGCAATCCCGGAGCCGTCGGGCGCCGCCAATCCACTCGCGGCGTCATCAAGCCTGTGAATGACCACCCTCGCCTCGGCGATCCCCTCTCGAAGATCTCGAGCGGCTGCCGAGACATCGGCAAACGTCTTGCGACCGTCGCCATCGATCGCCGTGCGCGCCGATGCGGCCGCGGCCTCGATATCGGCCGCCGCCCGGTCCAGGCGTGCAAACGCTTGTTCAGCCTTGCTGAACATTCCGCGACTAGATCGCAATTCCGCCGTGGTAGCTGTTACATTCGCAATAGCAGCCGAAACATTTTCGATATTCTCGTCGGACAAGGTCCGGTTGACCCTTTCCAGGGCCTGCGAAGCATCCGCCAACAATGCGCCACCTCCATCCATCAGGGATTGTAGCGAACTTTTTTCCGCCTTAATCACTGGGAGCGCTTCCTTGGAAACCTCCTTCAACAACGGCTTAGAGGGCGTCCCCGCACTGATCTGGATGTAGCTTCCGCCGGTTATGCCTTGCGACTCCGTCGCGGCGGTAGAATCGACGCGCACAGGCGTATCCTCGCGCAGGCGCACTCCTGCAAGCACCCTGTTTGGATTTCTGGGATCAAGACTAATACGCGTGATTTCTCCCACCGGAATTCCGTTGAACTGCACCTCGCCTCCCTCGCTCAGCCCGCGGACAGGACCATCGAAAATGATCCGATACTCGTCGAAATCACGCGCGAATTGGGATTGACCGAGCCAGAGGATGAAGCCGAAAGCCGCCGCTAGCAGAGCCAGCGTCAGGCCCCCAATCAGACCGTAGTTCGCGTCGCGTTCCATTAGCGGTTCCTTTCCTTGGCGCGCTCCGCCCGCCCTCCCAAAAACGCCCTGATCCAAGGATGGTCAGACCTCTCAAGTTCCGCGATTGGCGAAACCTCGACAATTTTCTGATCCGCAACCACGGCCACGCGGTCGCTGATGGAATACAGGCTGTCGAGATCATGGGTCACCATCACGACAGTAAGCCCCAGCGTGTCGCTCAGCGTCCGTATCAGCTGGTCAAATTCCGCGGCTGCGATCGGGTCGAGGCCCGAAGTGGGTTCGTCAAGGAACAGCAATTCTGGATCGAGCGCCAAGGCCCTCGCTACGCTTACACGTTTTCGCATTCCGCCTGAAAGTTCAGCGGGCATTTGCCGGCCCACCTCGGCATCGAGTCCGACAAGGCCGATTTTCATCAGAGCCACGGCCTCGAGCCACGGCTCTCTAAGACGGGTATGTTCGATGAGAGGAGCCTCGACATTTTCTTGCACACTAAGAGAAGAAAAAAGCGCGCCATTTTGAAACATGACGCCAATTCGGTGATTAATTTCCGTACGATCAAAGCGACTCCCAATTTTTTTCTGAAAGATTTCGATTGTCCCATGGCTAGGCGCAATCAGGCCCAAAATGGTGTTCATCAGGACGGATTTTCCACTACCGGACCCTCCGACGACACCAAGAATCTCGCCACGATGGACTTCTAGGTTCAAATCCTGGTGGATAATGTGATCGCCAAATCGGGTTTTAAGATTCTCCACCCGAATAACGACGTCCGGATCGCAAATCATATTTCGAGCACGTTGAAGAGAATTGCAAAGGCGGCATCCAGAAGGATGATTGCGAATAGCGCTTGGACAACGGCGACGGTCACCCGCCCGCCCAGATCCTCAACATCTCCGCGTACCGAAAGGCCGTGGCGACATCCGGCAAGCGCAATCACAATGGCCAGCACCGGTACTTTTGCCATTCCAACCCAGAAGTGTCGGATATCGACCGCAGCCGAGAGTCGTTCGGCGAAATATGTCGGGCTCACGTCGAGTATGCCCCAGCTGACGACAAGCCCGCCGGCCAACCCAGCCAGCATGGCAACAATCGCCAGGAGGGGCATAATTACAAGCAATGCCAATACGCGTGGCACAACCAGCGCGTCGAACAGGTCGATGCCCATCACCTTCATTGCCTGCGTCTCTTGATTCATTCGCATTGCGCCGATCTGGGCCGCGAAAGTGGAAGCGGACCGACCGGCAAGTAGTATCGCGGGAATGAGGACGCCGAACTCGCGGAGGACGGATATGCCAACCAGTTCGACGACCAGTTCCGATGCACCCAATGTCTTGAGCAGATCGCTTCCTATGAGAGCCACTACTGCGCCGATAAAGAATGTCATGATCGCTATGAGTGGCAGCGCATCGAAGCCGGCCTTCTGAATTGACGACGCCAGTGCGATCAGTCGCATCCTTTTGGGATGTGCAAGAGATTTCATGAGCGCCACCTCAAGTTGCCCGAGAAATCGAGCGCTTGCGCCGATTTCCTGGACAGCTCGATAAACTTTTTGGCCAAGACGCACGTGAAATGGGGGGAGTTTTTGATAGACGGGGACATCGCGGTCGCCATGGCCGAGCCCACCAGCGCGAACAGATCAGCAAGATTGGCGGGCAGGTCTGCGGTAAATGCCGCATTGGGTGCGAGAGTCAGGATGGCGAGCGCGCCTGCGCTGTCTATCCTTCCCAGGTTTCCGAAGTCGCTTGAGAAGGAGAGGTTCGAGGGACTCAGAACATGCCCGGAAAGGCCTGCGATCGAAATCGCTGTCCAGTCACCTTCAACGACCAACGTTGAAATGCCATCTCCTTCGCGAACGAAGATGTTCGGTGCTGTGCGCGCATTCATCGCAGCAAGTCTCCAACCGGTGTCGGGAGAGCGGATCGCCCGTGGCAACTTCCTCTCCCATAGCCCGTCGTCGAGCGGATCATGCCAGCAAGCGGGACCACTGACCCCACACATTTAACCATGCCGATCCACACATCGCGCCTTGCCTCAATGACATTATGTAGACGTCAGCGTAGCGTTATATCAGGTCGCTTGCAAGGAGTATGCTGCGCACAAATCGGCCGACAGATCGTTTGAATAAGCACAGGATACTCTTGCTAAGGTTAGATAAAATTGTCAGGTGAAATCCCTATGAGATTCTTTCTGAACCGATATCGCACCTTGGAGTTTATATTAACAACACTCGTAGGTGACATTAAATCTTTGCTTGCATTTGCCATCCCAGGCCGAGTGATTTTTGCAGGGCGATCCATGACAGCGTGAGCGCCGCCTTTCCCCGGACGAGGTCGGTTGCCGCCTGCTCCTGTTTGCGAAGCGTGCGATTTAGGTCAGCGCGCGAGATCACTCCGCCGGCAAATCGTTGTCGATCAAGATCGGCTGCGCCATCTGCCTGGGACTTGATCTGCGCGAACGCCACCAGGGCAGAGCGCTGCTGGCCAAAGCGCGACAACGCGCGCTCGGCGTCCTGAAGTGCAGAAAGCACTGTCTGTCGATAGTTGGCAACCGCCTCGGCACGGGCGGCGCTCGCCTGATCGACCGAGGCATCGACCCTTCCGAAATCGAGGAAGTTCCACTGCAGCTGCGGAATAGCGAGAATTGACGGGTTGCTCACATCAAAGAGATCGTCTGGCGACGTTCCGCCAAGTCCCAAGATTCCCATGAATGACAGCTTCGGAAATCGTGCGGCCTCCGCAACACCGATCCGAGCCGTTGCTGCCGCCAGGCTGCGTTCGGCCGCGCGGATGTCGGGCCGACGTGCGACAAGGTTTGAGGGGTCGCCCACCGCGACCTGTTCCGGCGGGAGGGGAACATCGAAGATCTGTTTCAGCGCTTCGTCCGTTGTCCCTGGGATCTGCCCAGCTAAAATGGCAAGCGCATCGAGCAATACCGCCGTGTCAGCTTCGGCCTCGGCGAGCTGAGACTTGAGCAACTCGAGCTCGGCATTTGCATTGCCGAGAGGGAACAGGGGCAAAACGCCTTGCTGATACCGTTGATAGGTTAGCGAGAGGATTTGATGCTGCAACTCGCACTCGGTTCGGTACGCTTTGGCTCGAAACTGGGCCTCGCGCAGGTTGACATAGGCATTGGCGACTTCGGCGGTCAGCTGGACCTTGGCATCCTCCACATTGGCAACCGCTGCCGCTGCCTGAGCGTTGCCGGCCTCGATCCGTCGCTGCGTTCCTCCTGCGAAATCCAGCTCCCAGTTAGCGTTGAGCCCGAGATTGTAGACACTGAGGCTATCATCCGCCTGTCCCTGCGGACTAACAGGCGCGCTCGCCGAAGGCGGGGCACTGTTCTGAATATCAAGGCCCGGCAAGCGGCCCTGAATAGCCGTCGCCTGGGTTCCAAGCGTCGGAAATCTTCCGGCCTTCTCCTCTCTCACGGATGCCCGCGCCTGCGCGATCCGCGCTTGCGCAGCCTGAAGCGAAGGATTGTCCGATAACGCGGCCTCGATAAGCCTGTTCAATTCCGGATCGTTCAAAAGGAGCCACCAATCTGCCAGCTCGGGCTCGGCATCGCTGACGTTACCGCCGGCACGGACAAAGCCGTCATTTCGGTTCGCCGAGAATACTTCTGGAGGCCCGGCGTAGTCTGGGCCCGCGACACAACCGGCCAGCAGAAACGAGGCGAGAAGCGATATTACAGATTTTTTTATCATATCAGGCTCAGTGCATCGAAAGGGAAACATTCCTGGGAAGCGGCTTCAAAAAGATGACCAAAGGAACGGTCATCAAGGTTAGGACGCCCATCGCCAAGAACACATCATTGTAGGTCATTACGAACGCGTCCCGCTGGATGGTCCGGCCTAGCATCGACATGGCACCCTCCATCCCGCCGAAGCTTTTCGCGAGTTCATCAAGATAAATCTGGAGCGAAACACTGTTGGCATTCAGCGTTTCTTCCATGCGCCGGCTATGGTGCCAGATCCGCTGGTCCTGAAACGAAGCCAGTCCGGCCAAAGCGAAAGATCCTCCGAGATTTCGAGCGGCGTTAAAAATACCGGAGGCATCGCCAGCATCTGTATTTGCCACTGAGGCTACGGTAGCCTGGTTCAGGAACATCATGGACAGAATCATGCCAACACCCCGAATAAGCTGGCTTTCGATGAATACGGCGCCCCCGGATTCCGCGGTGAGGCTTATGCTGACGAAACAGCTGGCCGCCATCAGAAGCATTGCGACTCCGACGGCAATGCGGATGTGGAGCCTACGGATCATTAAGGGCAGGATCGGCATAAGCACAAAGGCCGGAATACCCATCCAAAATATAACGAGCCCGGTTTGAAAAGCGTTATAATCCGATATGATCGCAAGAAATTGGGGAATGACGTAGGTCGAACCATACATCACCATTCCCAAGGCGAGAGCCATCACCGCAACGCTTCCGAATTGGCGATTGAGAAGGAGGCGGAGTTTCAGGACGGGCTTGGACGCATTCAGCTGCCCGTAGATCAGTGAAGCGAAACCGATGACGGCAATGAGGGCCAGCCAGCGAATAAGAGCGGATTCAAACCATTCCTCGCGATGCCCCTCCTCAAGCAACACAGTCAAAGCGCCCAACCCCAGAATCAGGCCGGCAATGCCCGCCCAATCAGCATCGGTCAGATACTCCCACTTCGGCTCTTCGTGAGGAAGCCCGACGAATAGCAGCAGCAGCAGCACAGCGCAGATTGGAACATTGACAAAGAAGGCATAGTGCCAGCTCAAATTTTCGGTCAGCCAGCCACCGATCAGCGGCCCCATGACCGGACCCAGAATCACTGTCATGCCGAACAGCGCCATGCCGATCGGCTGTTGATGGGGCGGCAATCTTTTCGCCACGATGGTCATCGCAGTCGGTATCAGCGCACCACCCATGAAACCCTGACCCGTGCGACCGATGATCATGGTCGTGAGGTCGGTCGCCATACCGCAAAGAATTGAAAAGCCGGTGAACGCGGAAACCGCAATGATGAGCAGATTTCGCAGTCCAAAAAGGCGTTCAAGCCAGGCGCTAAGCGGAATTACCACGATTTCGGCTACGAGAAATGCGGTGGCAATCCAGGTTCCCTCGGTGCCGCTGGCTCCGATTTCGCCCTGGATCACCGGAAGCGCGGAATTGACGATAGAGATATCGAGTGTTGCGAGCATGGCGCCAAGTGCGCCCGCTGCGACCGCTATCCACGCGGTGATATCGGCATTCCGCCTGTCTGCAGTCGGAGTACCAGAGGCGCTGTTCGATGCCAACTCGGCGGTCATTTGTCGGTACTCGAGATCTCTTTCAGCTCTCCGGCAGCATTTCGCGTGTCGACAACTGCCACAACCGACATGCCCGGGACGAGCAGACGACGCACTTTGGGCGAGGCTATTATCGCGATACGAACCGTTATCCGCTGAACAATCTTGGTGAAATTCCCTGTGGCGTTTTCGGGCGGCAGGATTGAAAATTCTGCTCCGGTTCCGGGGGAGATGCTCTCAACGCGTCCGGCAATCTCAAAGTCGGGAAGTGCGTCGACCTCGAGCTTGACCGGTTGCCCCGCCCGCAAAAGGCCGACCTGCGTCTCCTTGAAATTAGCGATGACGTAGATTTCGTTTACCGGAACCACCGTCATCAATCGCTGGCCGGGCTGAACGAATTGGCCGACCCTTACTGTTAGATCGCCAACGCGACCTCCCTTGCTGGCTCGCAGCAGGGTCGATGTGACATCTAGGTCGGCCGCTTCCAGCTGCGCGCGGGCCGCGTCAGCTTGGGCTTCGGTCTGGTCGATCTGTTTGAACAAGGTGGCCCTCCGACCGTTGGCGGCAGAGACTGCTGCCTGGGCAGCAACAAAGTCGGCGTGCGCTTGCTGCGCCTGTGTCTCATATTGTTGAAGCTTTTCTCGCGGCTCCGCACCGGTCGCGGCGAGGGGGCGATACCTCGCTACCTGCTCATTGGCGAGGTCGAGCGCCGCGCGCTTGGCGGCGAGTTGGGCCCGCGCCTGTCGAATCGCTGAGTCCTGTTCGGTTACTTGCGAGCGGATTGTGTCGGCGCCGGCCAGCGTCGCCGCAATCTGCGCACGCGCCTGTTGCGCCTGGGCTCTATAATCTCGCACATCCAGTTGCACGAGCGCCTCGCCGGGACTGACCCACCCGTTCTCAGAGACGAGCACCGCGTCCACGTATCCGGCCACTTTTGATGAAACCACAACGCTGTCGGCCGCGACATAGGCGTTGTCGGTCGACTGCATGTACTGCCCATAGGTGACATGCCTGTAATACCACCAACCACCTGCAATCAGCGCAGCAGTGATGGCTATGATGAGGATGAGGCGAAATTTGGGTTGCGATTTCAGGCTGGATGCGGGCGCGCGATCCTGTTCCCGCTCATTTGGTTCGTCGGTCATCTGCCTCTTTCGAAGGATTTTGGACATGTGCTAAGTCGCTTCATGGCGTGGCGTAGACCGTTCCATCCAGTTAGTAAAATCGTTTAGTAATTTGCGTTTTGGCATTCCCACGAAACGGACTAGGCAGCGGTATGAACGCAAATCTCGACACAATGCCGCCACGGCTTCGCGAAGGCGCCCTCACCGACGACGACCGTATGCTATATTTGATGGACGAGATTAGTCGGGGGGCGAGGCGCGCTTATGACGCACGGATTGCCAAGAGCGGCCTCAATCAGACGCAGTGGCGCATCATCGGACAACTTCTCCGCGAACCATCGTTGACGCAGGCCGGAATTGCCAAGCGACTAGAGTTGGAATCCGCCACGATCGGTCAAGCCGTCGCTGGCCTTTGTGAGAAAGGATTGATGGAAAGGCGACGAGCCAAAACGGACGGCCGGGCATGGCAGCTCATCCTGACCCAGGAGCTCGACAGGTTGTTGCCCCAACTGAGAGAATCCGCGGACGGGCTGCATAGGGTCTTATGGCGGAACGCCACGCGCGACGAAAAACGGACGTTGCTGGACATTCTTGTGCGGATTGCGTCGAATCTCGATCAGAGCCGGACCGATGCGGAATAGGACATATGCCTGGGTTCCGAGATAAACCGATAGGAGACATCGCACGCGCCGCCGAGATAGGACAGATTCTTGTCCGGCACGGCGCCAAAAGCCTGGCGGGCGCGCTCGGCGTCATTCCGCATCCTGCCAATTCAATCGATCCAGGTGAATTGCGGCCGGCGGCGGTCGTCGCACTCCTGCGCGACATTGGTCCGGTCGGAATAAAGCTTGGACAGCTGCTGGCGACGCGCAGCGATCTGTTTTCCAGGTCCTGGATTGCTGCCTTCGCGACGCTCCACGATCAGGTTTCTCCGGTGCCATTCGAAGAAATCGAGCCCATCCTTGCCGCAAGCTGGGGAGCTGACTGGCGAGGGGAATTCACCCAATTCGATGAACAACCACTGGCTTCGGCTTCGGTAGCGCAGACCTACTCTGCTTCGCTGCTCGACGGCGCCGGCGTTATCATAAAGGTGCGGCGTCCGGGCACTGCTGCGCGAATGGAGGCCGATGTGCGGCTGCTGTCGCGCCTCGCCGCCGTTGCCGAGGATCGATCCCCTGAAATCGCCCGCTATCGCCCCGTAGAGTTCCTGCGAACCTTTGGCAGAAATCTTGCCTGGGAAATGGATCTGGCAGCCGAAGCTCGTGCATGCGAGCGTATCGGTGGCTATCTTGACACGCTTGGGATCAAGACTCCAACAATTCATTGGGAACTGACGGGGATACGGGTCAACGTCCAGGAGCGGCTGTATGGAACGCCCGCGTCTGCGCTCGAGGCCGGCTCGACCGACCCACGCGTGGCGGCGTTCGCGAGACAATATGCGAATGCAGTCCTGCGCATGATCATTCTGAATGGCGAATTCCATGGCGATCCGCATCCGGGCAATGTTTTCCTTATCGGGGAACAGGATGTGGGCTTTATCGACTTTGGATCGGTCGGCACTCTCACGAAGGCGAGACGCGAGGAGCTGGTGCGACTTGTCATGGCTATAGCCGACGAGGACACAGCCGACGTCGCGAACGTGTTGCTCGAATGGGCCGGAAATCCAAAAGTTGACCGTGATGGGCTCACCCAGAATTTGGACCAGCTGATAGGTGAATTCAGAGGAACCGTCCTTTCGGGGATTGAGTTCTCGCATATTTTCAGCCGCGTGTTCGATCTCCTGCGAGACTATCAGCTCGCACTTCCGCCTGATCTGGCGATCCTTCTTCGAACATTGCTCACGGCGGAGGGGTTTGCGCGTTCCTTTGCGCCTGGTTATAATATTGGGGAGGAAACACGCCCCATCATGTTGGAGCTGTTCGCGGAAAGATTCTCTCTCGGCCGAAATCAGCCCAATCTAAAAAAAGTTCGCCGAAAACTCCTCGCCTTGGCGGCGGTCATGCCCGACCTTCTCGATAACGCCGCCGTGATCGCCAAGTCCGGGTACGTGCCTGTCCAGATCGATCCGGCCAGTTTTGAACGGCTTGCAGCCATTCGCCGCGCGAGCCAGCCTGTCAAAGGTCCTGTGGCGGCCGCACTTATCGTCTCCGCGGCGCTGCTTGCGAATCAGTCCTGGGTGCTTGCAAGTGTTGCACTGGCTCTTGCCGGGTTGGTTCTTCTGCGCAAATGGCGATAAGATCGTTGCTCAGCCTGAACGGGCCAGCGTCCAATATCAGGCCAATTCAAACTGGAGTTTATGATGACCCTGCAGAAGCCAGTCAATCCGGTCCCCGCAGCCACCATGCTGTTGCTTCGCGACGAGCCGGAGTTCCAGGTGCTGATGGTCAAGCGGCATCACCAGATCGATTTTGCATCCGGCGCGCTGGTCTTTCCGGGTGGAAAGCCTTCTGCTGCCGATGAAGCGCCTGAATGGGCCGATTATTGCAGGGGTTGGAAAACGCTAGATCCTACGCAGCGCACCCTCCGGATTGCCGCGATTCGTGAAGCCTTTGAGGAAGCAGGCATCCTGCTGGCCGATCATCGCGACGGTAGCGAGTTCGAGGATATTTGCGATCTTGAAAGCCGCAAAGCCGTCGAGCGAGGCGAGCGCGAATTTTTCGACATTGTGCGTGAGGCCGATGTGCAACTGCGCCTTGATCGCCTGAGCGAGTTCGCGCGGTGGATCACGCCCAGCTTTATGCAAAAGCGCTTCGACACTCATTTCTTCGTCGTTCGCGCCCCAGAGCGCCAGATCGCAGCATGTGATGGATATGAAACCGTTGATGCGGAATGGCTTTCGCCAAGCAAAGCCCTGAAACTGGGTGTCAGCGGTGAACGAACGATCATCTTTCCTACGAGATTGAACCTGCAACTGCTAGCCGAAGCTGCGAGCGCAGACGATTGCGTCGCGCGGGCCAAGGCTCGCGAAATCGTGCCGGTCCTTCCAGAAGTCATCCAGCGAGACGGCACGAACATCCTCACTATTCCCGCCAACGCGGGATACGGCGCAGCGTATGAAATTTTAAGTTGAAAGGCACTGTTGGCACGCCCCCCCTCGACTCGCGGGCGCACGAGAGCTAGGTCAGCACAGATCCGCCATTTGATGCTGGGACCTCTGAAAGGTAGCGAGTACCTCCTGGTTGAGCTCTACTCGCGATTTCAGACAGTCGAGCGTCGTGTGAAACACGCGTCACGCAGGCATGTCAGTATTGCTGCTCGGGAACATGCAGAATCAGACCTTCCACCAAGGGCTCGATGGGAATCTGGCAAGCGAGGCGACTATATTCGTTCGCCCCTTCCGCAAACTGCAGGAGGTCTGCCTCCGCACCGCCTTCGGCCAAGCGGCCGACCTTGTCGATCCAGGCCGGATCCACAAACACATGGCAGGTTGCACAAGCGCACACCCCGCCGCAATCACCGTCGATGCCCGGCACATCGTTGAACAGCGCCGCTTCGCGCGCTGTCTCACCTTCGGCTATGTCGACTGCCCTCCGCGTTCCATCGCTGGAAACGAACGTCACTTTGACCATATCAAGCTCCGCTTTTTTTGAATCAGCCAATCAGCGGGCGTGGAGCCTCACCGGCAGTTTCGTAATCCCTCGCACTAGGTTCGAGAACAGGCGCTCGGGTTCACCGGTCACTTCGATCTTCGCGAACCGCTTGTGGATCTCTTCCCAGATGATCCGTAGTTGCAGTTCTGCGAGCCGGTTGCCCATACAGCGATGAATGCCATAGCCGAAAGACAGATGATGCCGTGGGTTCTTACGGTCTATGATGAACTCGTCCGCCCTGTCGATGACCGTCTCGTCGCGGTTACCCGACAGGTACCACATCACAACCTTGTCGCCTTTTCTGATCTTCTTGCCGCCGATCTCCCAATCTTGCAGCGCCGTGCGGCGCATATGGGTCAGCGGTGTCTGCCAGCGGATGATCTCTGGCACCATGCTAGTGATGAGCCCAGGATCGTTATTCAATTTCAAATACGCGTCCGGGTTCTGGTTCAGTGCCAGGACACCACCGCTGATCGAGTTGCGCGTGGTGTCATTGCCGCCCACGATAAGCAGCAAGAGGTTGCCCAGAAACTCCAGGAAGGGCATGTCCCGTGTCGCCGGAGAATGCGCCATCATGGAGATCAGGTCATTCTTCGGCTCCGCATTGATGCGCTGCTCCCACAGACCCTTGAAATACATTGCGCATTCGATCAGCTCTGCGCGCCGCGCCTCATAGGATGCGACGATCCCAGTTTCAGGGGCGGCCGTTGTGACGTCGGACCAGCGCGTGAGCTTGCGGCGTTCCTCCCACGGGAAGTCGAACAGGGTCGCAAGGGTCATTGTGGTCAATTCGACCGCCACCTTATCAACCCAATCAATATCTTCGCCGACCGGCAAGTCGTCGAGGATTTGGCATGCTCGTTCGCGGATAGTTGGCTCAAGCAGCAGCAAGTTGGACGGCGCGACCGCACCAGTAACGGCCTTTCGTTGCTGGTTGTGCTTTGGTGGGTCCATCGCGATGAACATTTCAAGTTCAAGCGCGCTTTTCGCCGAGTGCATGTCCTCGATGGCGATACCGCCGAGCTTCGCCTCTGACGAAAATACCTTATGGTTGGTGTCCACGGCCATGATGTCGTCGAACTTTGTAATCGACCAATATGGTCCGACATAGCTTTCGCGGCAGTAGTGGACCGGCTCCTCTCGGCGAAGCCGCTCGAAGAACAGGCCGACCGTGTCTTTCTGGAAAAGGCTCGGACGCGCAACATCAATCTCGTCGATCGGGATGAAAGCGACCTTTTCGCGGATATTCGGCTCCACCATGTCGGTATCCATGTCGCGCCCTTCGTCGATAACAGCACAATTGCCCTACTTGAAATCGTAAATCCCTTCTGAGGCTCAGTCAATAATGCTTATAAGGTTTTATCATTTTTTTGCATCTGAAACATTTTTATCTCACGACCATGGACATAAACGGAACTTAAATCTTATAAGGCTTCGTGACAGGGGTGAGGCAGAGTGATGTTGCTGAAAGTCGAAAACGCGAAGAAAGCTAAGCGCGCACTCTCGCTTGCCCAGCACATCGTTCGCGATATCGAGGCAGGTGCACACGCCCCGGGCGACAGGTTGCCGCGTGAGGAAGAAATGCTTGCGCGATATGATGTCGCGCGAGCGACCTTGCGCGAAGCGCTCCGCTTCCTTGAGCTCCAGGGCGTTATCCATCTTCAGCTGGGCCGTAGCGGCGGTCCGGTGGTTGCGCGTCCGCAGACCGGCGACTTTGCAAACAGTCTCTCGCTAATTCTGCATTTCATGGACGCCGACCTCAGAGGCCTGCTCGAACTACGTGAAGCGATCGCCGCGGATGTTGCCGCCTACGCCGCCCAGCGCGCGACTACCGGCGACCTGAGCGCACTCGCCGATTGCCTCAAAGAGCTGGAACGAAATGAAGCCGGAGGCCAGTTCGAGGAACTGAACCGTCGTTTTCATGACCTTCTCGGCTGGGCCAGCGGCAATCCATTGTTCGGGCTATTAACGTCGACGCTGCATTTAATTACGCGCGAATTCTCTCACTCACTTGGCTATTCGGCGCAGGAGCGAGCGGTCCAATTGCGATTCCTCCGCCGTGTCCTCGAAGCAGTACGCACCGGGGATTCCGAAGCGGCGCGTCAGGCCATGGCCCGGCTCGTCTCGGGATCCGCGTCCTATCTGGCAGAGCGAAGCCCCGAGCTTGTATCCCAGCGTGTCAGGTGGGGGCAGATTTAGAAAATTGCGTCTGATCGGGCGCGGAACGGAGAGGGTAGGATAATGGCGCTGAAGAGCCCTGTTTGCAAAATTCTCGGGATCGAATATCCGATTCTTCTGGCTGGAATGGGCGGGGCGAGCGTGCCTGCACTCGCTGCCGCGGTGTCGAACGCAGGCGGACTTGGTGTTCTCGGCGCTGCCGCATGCTCGCCCGACCAGTTACGTAGCTGGATCAGGCAAACCCGCGAGATGACCGACATGCCTTTTGGGGTCGATACCTTGCTGCCGGCGTCTGTCAGGCGCGGTTCGGCGCCGGAGAGCGGAGGTGTAGCAGAAAACCCCCTGGCTTTGCTCGGCGAATATCAGGAGTTCACCCGCGAATTCATGGAGCGCGAGCATTTGCCCGCAGTGGACGCCGCCACGGCGATGCGCGCGGCGGGCGCCCCGGACATGGGCAAGGGCGGACTGCAGCTGTTCTCGCGGGAGTTCTTCGAAGCGCAGATGGAAGTAATCATCGAAGAAAAAGTGCCGGTCTATGCCGCAGGCCTTGGCAATCCCGAACCGTGGATGGAACGCCTTCATGCCAATGGCACCAAGGTCATGGCGGTGATCGGAAAGGTCAAGCACGCCCTGCAGGTAGTGGAATCGGGTATCGACCTGATCGTCGCGCAGGGTCACGACGGCGGCGGCCACAACTCTCCTGTCGGAACCTTCTCGCTGATTCCGCAAGTGGTTGATGCAGTCGGCGATCGTGTTCCCGTAATCGGTGCGGGAGGAATAGCCGATGGTCGCGGAGTCGCCGCAGCGATGATGCTCGGCGCCCAGGGGGCGTGGATCGGATCGGCGTTCCTCGCAACCGACGAAGCAGGTATCGAACAATTTCAGAAAGAAGCCATCACCGAAAGCGGCGATGCCGATACGGTGGTCAGCCGATCGCTAACGGGCAAGCCTGCCCGGATGATTCGGAACAAATGGGCCGATGCTTGGGTGGCGGCCGGCAAAGAGCCGCTTCCGATGCCTTATCAGTCGATGGTTTCGGGGCCTGTCATGGCTTCTGGCATCAAGGCCGCACGCAAGGACATCATGCCCGGCTTCGCAGGCCAGGGGATTGGTCTGATCGATGCGATCCGCCCAGCGGCAGTCGTGATGCGCGACCTTATAGAGGGCGCGGAGAGAGCATTGGCCGGCGCCGGAACTCATTTCTGACCGGCGAGCGAGACAGGGACGCGGCATGAATCTTTCATCCACCCTTCCTTTGCCGACAAGGCAGCAATCACCGGGGTCGGCCAGACCGATTTCGTCAAGGGCACCGAGCGGACTGCAGTGGAAATGATGCTCACCGCCTCGCGCCGGGCCATCGCGGATGCTGGACTGAAACCCTCCGATATCGACGGCATGGTGCCGCCGCCAATCTATACGACGTCGGAGGAGATGGCCGCCAATCTGGGCATTGATGTGCTGCGCTATGCGGCAACCGTGCACATGGGCGGCGCCAGCCCGACAACGGCACTACAGAATGCCGCCATGGCGATCGCCTGTGGTCTATGCGATCATGTGCTCGTGACACTGGGCTGGAACGGCTATTCCGCTCTCAGACCTAAGCCGGGCGCCCCGCCCACCCGGCCGATGAACATGAACACCCTGACCAATACGATCCAAGGCTACTACAGCCCCTACGGCGTATTGTTGCCGGTGCAGATGTACGCCTGGCTGGCGACCCGTCACTCGAAGCTCTACGGCGTTGGCGAAGATGCGATGGCGGCCGTGGCGCTCGCCTGCCGCCGTCATGCGCAATTGAATCCACGCGCCTTTACCTATGGCCGCGAACTCGACGCGGAAACCTATTATTCGGCGCGCTGGATATCTGAGCCGTTTCGCCTCTACGATTGCTGCCTCGAGACCGATGGCGCCTGTGCTGTCGTCCTCTCGCGCATGGACCGTGCCAAAGACATGCCGCATGTGCCCGTCAGCATCGCCGGCGCGGCCGAAGGCCATCCCTATCCCGCCGACGACATCCCTTCCCGCCCCGACCCCTTCAAGATCGGCCTCAGCGATGCCGCCCCGCGCGCATTCGATATGGCGGGCGTCACGCGCGACGACATGGACTTCCTCCAGATCTACGATTGTTTCACCTATATCGTTCTGCTGCAGCTCGAATCGCTCGGATATTGCGAGCCTGGCGCGCAGGCCGAATTTGTCGCCAATGGCCAGATCGAGCTGGGCGGGCGCTTACCGATCAACACCCATGGCGGCTTGCTTAGCGAGGCGCATGTCTGGGGTCTCAACCATGTTGTGGAAGCAGTACGACAGCTGCGCCATGACTGCGGCGAGCGTCAAGTGATCGGAGCCCAGACCGGCCTTGTGACAGGCTGGGGAGACCTTGGCGATGGCAGCATCGCGATCCTCAGGAGGTTTGCATGAGCGACGAGCATGATGTGCCTCCCAAGGCGCGGCCCTCCGCGCAGGCAACGCCGGCCAAGCCGCAGCCGCGGCCGCAGGACCCGATCGAACAGGAGTTCTGGAGGCTGTGCCAGGACGGTCAACTCTATTTCCAGCGTTGCGGAAGTTGCGGCATCTTTCGCCACCTGCCTCGCTACATGTGTGCACGATGCGGCTCGCCAGACTATTCCTGGGAACCCAGCAGCGGCAAGGGCACGCTTTTTTCCTGGACCGTGACCCATCAGGCGCTGCACCCCGCTTTTGCCGCCGACGTCCCGTTCGTGGCTGCCGTGGTGGAACTTGAGGAAGGCGTGCGCATGGCCACGCGCCTCGTGGATTGCGAGCGTGACATCCTCGCACTCGATCTGCCGGTCGAACTCGATTTCGAAATGATCGGGGGGGACTTTCGCCTTCCTGTTTTTCGTCCGCGTGAAGGGTAGAGACGACATGGATCTCGACTACGGCCCCCAATATGACGCCTTCCGCGCGGAGATCCGCGCCTTCATCAATGCGCACAGACATTTGGCGCCACCCTCCGCCACCCGGTTCTCCCGGCCCTCAGCCGAAGCTATCCGATGGCAAAAGCTATTGATCGAGCACGGCTATACGGCGCGCACGATACCGGCCGAATATGGCGGCTACGGAGCGGCGCCGGATATACTCAAATCGCGCATTATCGCGGAAGAGTTTTCGCGAGCTCGGCTTCCGAGCGGCTTGGCGAACCAGGGCATCTCAATGCTCGTCCCGACTTTGCTCGAGTTGGGCACCGATGAACAGAAGCGGCGGTGGATCGCAGCAACGCTGACGGGCGAAGTCGTGTGGTGCCAAGGATATTCCGAACCCGGTGCGGGATCGGACCTCGCCAACCTCAAGACCAGCGCGCGCATCGAAAATGGAGAATTCGTTATAAATGGCCAGAAAATCTGGACCAGCACCGCGAAGCAAGCCGACATGATCTTTTGCCTTGTGAGGACCGACTCGAGGCCTCGAAGCATAGCGGTATCTCTTATCTGATTTTCTCGATGGACATACCGGGGATCGAGGTACGCCCCTTGAAGACGATGACCGGTCACGCCGAGTTCAACGAGACATTCTTTACTAATGTGCGGGTTCCGGTGGACCAGATCGTCGGCCAGCGAGGACAGGGCTGGTTCGTCGCGAACGCAACGCTTGGCCACGAGCGCGGAATGCTGGGCGATCCCGACGCACTCGAGAACCGGCTGCAGGCATTGATTGGCCTGATGCAGCAGGAATCCATCGGCGAAGGTCGGGCGATCGACAATGCGGTCCTGCGCGACCGGCTGGTGGCGCTCCAGGCCGAAGTGACGGCGATGAAATGTAATGGAATGCGCATTCTATCGAACAGCCTCAAGGGCGAGCCTGGCGGCATGGCGAAGCTGATCGTCAAACTGCAGAGTTGCGAGGTCGCGCATCAGATCTCTGCGCTGGCGATCGACGCGATGGGCGAGATGGGCATTTTGTATCACCGCAGCCCGCGGGAACGAGACGGAGGGGCTTGGCAATGGAACTATATGTTCCAACTCGGCCTCATAATAGGTGGCGGCACCGCGCAGATCCAGAAGAACATCATCGCCGAACGTGGCCTAGAGATGCCGCGCGAGCCGAAGCTGGCGCGGATTTCCGACGAAGCGAAGGGAGCGGCAGGCATGCAGACCGACAGGCAGGGAGCGGCGTGATGGACTTCGGCCTTTCGCAGGATCAGCAGATACTGCGCGACGCAGTTGCGCGGTGTCTTGCCGATACCTCCCCGCTTGAGCATGTCCGCGAATGTGCCGGGCGCGACAACCCGTTAAGTGACACTATTTTCGGAGCCCTCCACGATCTGGCGGTCCCAGCCATGCTTGTCCCCGAAGAGCATGGTGGCCTAGGCATGACCCTTCTCGACGCTGCGGTCGTGGCGGAACAACTCGCCTATGCGGTCACACCAGCGCCATTTCTAGCCAGCGTAGTTCTCGCCCCGATCGCGCTGAGCGAGGCAGGAACTAACAAGCAAAAGTGCCAATGGCTTCCGAAGATCGCGCGTGGCGAGGCCCGTATCGGAGTCGCGATTTCCGCGACGGTCCAGGCGCGCGACGGCGCGGGAGTTCAATTCGTCGAAGGGAAGCTTAGCGGCACCGCCCTGTTCTGCCTCGATTTCGAAGGCGCGGACGCGTATCTCGTAGCGGACGCCGGTGGCAGGCTGCACCTCGTCCCAGCCCTAGCATCGGGACTCAAGGCGACCCGCCTCACCACCATCGATCGCACGCGCAGCGTGGGAGAATTGTCCTTTGCGGCTGTCGAGACCGATCCGCTTGCCGACGACGGCGGCACAGCATCGGCTCGGCTGCGCGATGCTGGCCGCGTGATCCTTGCCGCCGACAGCTTAGGCGCAGGGCAGGCCATGATTGAAAAGGCGGTCGATTATGCTGGTCAGCGAGAGCAGTTCGGCCGCCCTATCGGCAGCTTCCAGGCGGTAAAGCACATGTGCGCCGAAATGGCCGCACGCCATGAACCGTGCCGCGCGCTGGTCTGGTACGCCGCCCATGTCTTCGATGCGCTGCCGGAGGATGCATCTCTCGCGGCTTGCCATGCGAAATCCCTCACGGGCGACGTCCACCGATTTGTCGCCCGCACCGCCACTGAAGTGCATGGCGGGATGGGGTTCACCGATCTGCTCGGCCTGCACTACTGGTTCAAACGGATCGGCTTCGATCGGCAGGTCTTGGGTGGCCCCGAAGCGGTGCGAGCCGAGGCAGCGGCTCTGCAGGGTTGGACGAGAGCAGCCTGATAGTAACGGGAGTCATGCGCCCCGATGCTGCGGCCCCGTCCAGAGAGGAGAATCAATGTGATCGACTGGAATCTCGGGGATATTCTCGACGCGATCGAGCCCTTCATGCCCGAAGATGCGCCGGCTCTGATACATGGAGACCGGATCGTCACCTGGCCCGAGATGTCGGCGCGCTCGAACAATATCGCCCGCGGGTTGCGCCAACGCGGCATCCGCGATGGCGCGAAGGTCGCCTTCTATATGCGCAACCGACCCGAATATGGCGAGTTGATGGCGGCCTGCTTCAAGGGGCGTTTGACGCATGTGAACATCAATTACCGTTATCGGGCCGAAGAGGTGTTTTATATCTTCGACGATTCCGACAGCGAGGTCATCGTTTACAGTTCGGAATTCCGCGACACTATCGTCGAACTCAACGACCGGCTTAGGAAGGTTCGCACCTTCGTCGAAATTGGCGAGCTGTCTTCAATCGCGCCCTTTGCGATCCACTATGAGACTCTCGCGCAAGAGGGGGACGGATCGGCGCTCGGCATCACACGCTCGCCCGCCGATCTGCTTTTCATCTATACGGGTGGTACGACCGGAATGCCCAAGGGCGTGATGTGG
>JACDQN010000234.1 GCA_015657575.1 Sphingopyxis sp. | reverse complement strand
GCCAGCTGGGCCTGCACGCCCGCTTTTCGCCGCGATGTCCGCGCCTGTGGGCGCTCGCGCTCGCGCTGCCCTTCCATGTGGGTCAGCGGCGCGCTCGCCGCCACCGACGCGATCGCGAAGATCGCGGGCTAGGACCGCTCGGGGCGACCTGCCTTCGTCGCCCCGGGACTTTAGATTTTGACGCTTCGCTTCGCGCCGGTTAGGGCGCAGCGATGCTGACCGTTTCCGAAGCCCTCGACCGCGCGCAGATGCTGTGCGACGCCGCAACCAAGGCAGGCGCCGACGCCGCCGACGCGCTCTATTATTGCAACGCCGCCACCTCGGTGTCGATGCGGCTCGGCGCGCTCGAGGATGTCGAACGCTCCGAAGGGCAGGATATCGCGCTCCGCGTTTTCGTCGGCCAGCGCAGCGCCAGCGTGTCGACCGCCGACATGGATGCGGGCGAACTCGCCAAGCTGGTCGAACGCTGCGTCGCGATGGCGCGCGAGGCGCCAGAGGATCCCTACGCCGGCCTTGCGCCCGAAGCGCTGCTGTTCCGCGGCGAAGCGCCCGACTTCGACCTCGACGACGGCAGCGAGGCCGATCCCGCCGCGCTGCGCGAAGCCGCGCTCGCGGTCGAGGAAGCGGCGCGCGCGGTCGCCGGCGTGACCAACAGCGAAGGCGGCAGCGCGAGTCACAGCCGTACGCGCTTCGCGCTTGCGACCAGCCATGGTTTTCTTGGCGGCTACGGATCGAGCGGCCACAGCCTGTCGGCGAGCGTCATCGCCGGCGAAGGCGCGAACATGCAGCGCGACTATGGCTGGCACAGCGCGCATCATCTAACCGACCTCGAGAGCGTCGCCGAAATCGGCGCGCGCGCCGGCAACCGTGCGGTCGCACGGCTGAATCCCGGCAAGGCGCCCGTAGGCAAGCTGCCCGTGATCCTCGATCCGCGCGTCGGCGGCAGCATCGTCGGCCATCTGCTCGGCGCGATCGCCGGACCCGCTGTTGCGCGGGGAACCAGCTTCCTGCTGGGCAAGGAAGAGCAGGCGCTGTTCGACAGCGCGATCGTCATCCGCGACGAGCCGCACCGCCGGCGCGGACTGCGCAGCCGCGCGTTCGATGGCGAGGGGCTGCCGACCGCGGCGCGCGACTTGGTGGCGGGCGGCAAAATCACAGGCTGGCTGCTCGATAGCGCCTCGGCGCGCCAGCTGAACCTGGCGCCGACCGGCCATGCGAGCCGCGGCGGCGGCGCGTCGGGCGTAGCGGCGAGCAATATGCACCTCGCACCCGGCAGCGCGACGCCCGAGGCGCTGATGGCGGACATCAAGACCGGCGTCTATCTGACCGAACTGATCGGCCAGGGGGTCAATCCGGTGACGGGCGATTACAGCCGCGGGGCGTCGGGCTTCCTGATCGTCGATGGCCAGATCGCAGGGCCGATCGCCGAATTCACCGTCGCGGGGAATCTGGTCGACATGTTCGCCGCGCTGACGCCCGCCAACGACCTCGAATTCCGTCATGGGACCAATGTTCCCACGCTGCGCATCGACGGCATGACCGTCGCGTCCGGATAGGTAGGGTCAGAACCCGATGCCGGGTCGCAATCTCGAAGCCGTGATCGCCGCCACCCGCGAGGTCGGCGACATGGCGATGGCGCGCTGGCGCGGCGAAGGCAAGGCAGTCGACGTGTGGCACAAGTCGCACGACAATCCGGTCAGCGACGTCGATCTGGCGGTCGATGCGCGGCTGAAGGCGGTGCTTGGGGCGATCGAACCGCGCGCGGGCTGGCTGTCCGAGGAAACCGCCGACAACCCCGATCGCCTGTCGTGCCAGGCGATGTGGTGCGTCGACCCGATCGACGGCACGCGCGATTTCATCCGCGGCCGCCCCGGCTGGTGCGTGTCGGTCGCGCTGATCGTCGACGGCCAGCCCGAACTCGGCGTGCTCTATGCCCCCGCGCTCGACGAATTGTGGGTCGCCCAAAAGGGCCGCGGTGCGACGCTCAACGGCGAGACGCTGCGCGCGAGCCGCCGGATGATCTTCGACGGGTCGCGCGTCCCCGCCGACAGCCTTCCCCGGATCGACCGCGACCTCGTGATGGTGACGAAGCCGAACAGCATCGCGCTGCGCATGGCGCTGGTCGCCGACGATCGGGCCGATCTGGTCGCAACCTTGCGCTGGGGTTTCGAATGGGACGTCGCCGCCGCAGCGCTGATCGCGACCGAGGCCGGTGCCACCGTCACCGACGCCTTTGGCGAGCAACTCATCTTCAATACGCCTCGCGCGCAGGCCTTTGGCGTCATCGCCTGCGCCCCGGGAATCCACCGGGCCGTCGTCGCCCGCTTGCACGACCGCGCGGTGGCGATTACGTCTGAATCCTGATGGCCGTTTTGCGCGTGTAATCCACCGCACTTCCCTTGACTTTCGGCACGACTCACCCTAACTGCGCATCCATTCCGACAGCCTGACCGGACGGCGAAACGCTCCAAGCGTGTTCGTGGTCCGTTTTTTGCGTTGGAAATCAGACGCTTTGAGATGGGGTCGTTGCCAGCGGCCCTGTGGAGCAGGAGGAATAGTTATGGCTCGTATTGCGGGTGTCAATCTCCCGACCAACAAGCGCGTGATCATCGCGCTCACCTACATCCACGGTATCGGCCGCAAGACCGCCGTTGACATCGCCGACAAGCTGGGGATCGACCACAGCCGCCGCGTTCAGGACCTCAGCGACGCCGAAGTCCTGCAGATCCGCGAAACGCTGGACGCCGACCACACGGTCGAGGGTGACCTTCGCCGCAACACGGCGATGAACATCAAGCGCCTGATGGACCTCGCCTGCTATCGCGGCCTGCGCCACCGCAAGGGCCTTCCCGTCCGCGGCCAGCGCACGCACACCAATGCGCGCACCCGCAAGGGCAAGGCGAAGCCGATCGCCGGCAAGAAGAAGTAAGGTTCGAGCGCGTCACTTGATTGGCGCGCTTCCTTATTTCCCCAGCCGGGGCAGCTTCGACAGCCAGCCACCGGCCATTCAGGATTTAGGTTAGGATTTCATCATGGCTCGTGAACCGCAGCGCCTTCGTCGGCGCGAACGCAAAAACATCTCGTCGGGCGTCGCGCACGTCAACGCGACCTTCAACAACACGATGATCACCATCACCGACGCGCAGGGCAACACGATCTCGTGGTCGTCCGCCGGCACGATGGGCTTCAAGGGCTCGCGCAAGTCGACCCCTTATGCCGCGCAGGTCGCGGCAGAGGACGCCGCCCGCAAGGCCGCCGAGCACGGCATGCGCACGCTCGAGGTCGAAGTGACGGGTCCGGGTTCGGGTCGCGAGTCTGCGCTGCGCGCCCTGCAGGCCGCCGGCTTCACCGTCACCTCGATCCGCGACGTGACGCCGATCCCGCATAATGGCTGCCGGCCGCGCAAGCGCCGCCGCGTCTGATCTTCGCGATTGATATCGAGGCGTCCGCACCGGCGGGCGCCTGTCCGGGGCGGCCCGCCTGCCGCCATTGAATTTGAAGCACCAGGAGTGCGGCCGTGATCAGCAAGAACTGGCAGGATCTGTCAAAGCCCAACAAGCTCGAAATCAAGGTCGGCGACGACCCCAAGCGTCAGGCGACCGTCGTCGCGCGCCCGCTGGAGCGCGGCTTCGGCATGACGCTCGGCAACGCGCTGCGCCGCGTGCTGCTCTCCTCGCTGCAGGGCGGCGGCCGTCACCGCCGTGCAGATCGACGGCGTGCTGCATGAATTCTCCTCGATCCCCGGCGTGCGCGAGGACGTCACCGACATCGTCCTCAACATCAAGGCGATCGCGGTCAAGATGCAGGGCGACGGCCCCAAGCGCATGACGCTGCGCAAGACCGGCCCCGGCACGGTCACCGCCGGCGACATCAACACCATCGGCGACGTCTCGATCCTGAACCCCGACCTGGTGCTCTGCACGCTGGACGAGGGCTCCGAAATCCGCATGGAGTTCACCGTCAACACCGGCAAGGGCTATGTTCCCTCCGAGCAGAACCGGCCGGAAGACGCGCCGATCGGCCTGATTCCGGTCGACAGCCTGTATTCGCCGGTCAAGAAGGTCTCCTACCGCGTCGAGAACACCCGCGAGGGCCAGAATCTCGACCGCGACATGCTGACCCTGCAGATCGAGACCAACGGCTCGGTCAGCCCTGAGGACGCGCTGGCGCTCGCCGCCCGCATCCTGCAGGACCAACTCGCGGTGTTCATCACCTTCGAGGAGCCGCGCAAGGAAGAGGCCGTCTCGACCGCGCCGCAGCTGCCCTTCAACCCTGCGCTGCTCAAGAAGGTCGACGAGCTCGAGCTTTCGGTGCGTTCGG
>JACDQN010000233.1 GCA_015657575.1 Sphingopyxis sp. | reverse complement strand
GTCAATGTCGGCAATCCGCACATTGTCTTCTTCGTGCCCGAAGCCGATGCCGTCGCGCTCGACGAGATCGGGCCGCGGATCGAGACCGACCCGCTGTTCCCCGAACGCGTCAACGTCAACGTCGCGAGCCTCGACGGCGAAAATCAGCTCCAGCTGCGCGTCTGGGAACGCGGCGTCGGGCTGACGCAGGCGTGCGGCACCGGAGCGTGCGCAACCGCGGTCGCAGCGATCCGCGCTGGCCTCGTCCAGTCGCCGGTGACCATTTCGCTGCCCGGCGGCGACCTCGTCATCCGCTGGGCGCCGGGGCAGCCGATCGTGATGAGCGGCGCCGCGACGCGCGTATACGAAGGCGAGACCGACTGGGCGCAGTTCGGATGACGACCGCCACCGCCGACCGTCAGCAGGTCGTCAATTTCGGTTGCCGGCTCAACATCGCCGAGGGCGAGGCCATTCGCGCCGCGGTCGATGCAGCGGGCGCGCGCGACACGGTCGTTTTCAACAGCTGCGCGGTGACCGACGAAGCCGTGCGGCAGGCGCGGCAAGCGGTACGCCGCGCGCTGCGCGAACGGCCGGAAGCCGAGGTCGTGGTGACGGGATGCGCGGCGGAACTGGAAGCCGATGCTTTCACCAGAATGGGCGCGCGCGTTGTCCGCAACGATGCAAAAGGACTTGCGCAAAGCTATGGCGGCGAAGCAGCCGTACTCGATGCGTCATCCTACGCCCCTGCCCTCTCCGGCGCCGACCATGCTCGCGCTTTCCTCGGCGTCCAGACCGGCTGTTCGCACAGCTGTACCTTTTGCGCGACCGTCCTCGCGCGCGGCACGGGGCGATCGGCGACTGTCGATGCCGTGCTGGCCTCCGCCCGCGTCGCGCTCGACCGTGGCCAGCGCGAGATCATCCTGACCGGAGTCGATCTCGCAAGCTATGGCGATGGCAGCAAAACCAGCCTCGCCGCACTGGTCGAAGCCCTACTGGCACTTCCGATCGAGCGCCTCCGCCTGTCCTCGCTCGACCCCGACCGGATCGACGACGCGCTTTTCGTGCTGCTGACGCAGGAGACGCGCATCATGCCCCACGTCCATCTGTCGCTGCAGGCCGGCGACGATATGATCCTCACCCGCATGAAGCGCCGCCACCGCCGCGCCGATACCGTCGCGCTGGTGCAGCGGCTGAAGACGGCGCGCCCCAACATCGCCATCGGCGCCGACCTGATCGCGGGTTTCCCGACCGAGGATGAAGCGATGTTCGCGAACTCGCTCGCCCTGATCGACGATTGCGACATCGTCTTCGGCCACATCTTTCCCTATAGCCCGCGCGCCGGCACCCCCGCCGCGCGCATGCCGCAGGTCGGCCGGACCATCGCCCGCGAACGCGCCGCGATGCTCCGCGAAGCCAATGGCATCCGCCGTCAGCGCTGGCTCGACACGCAGGTCGGCCGCACCGCATCGATGCTCGTCGAACGCGACGGACGGACGGGCCATGCCGAAAATTTCGCCGCCATCAGCCTCGCCGCGCCCGCAGCGCCTGGCACCATCATCGACGTGCGTCTGACCGCACGCGACGGAGACCGCATGATCGCTACCATTATCGACCGGAATATTACAGCATGAGCGGGCTCAGCTGGAGCGAACGGCTGCTCGGCGGCCTCAAGCGCACGTCGGAGCGGCTCGGCGAGAATCTGTCGGGGCTGACCGGCAAGGCCCGCCTCGACGACGACGATCTCGACCGGATCGAGGACGCCCTGATCACCGCCGACCTCGGCCCCGCGATGGCCGCGCGCATCCGCGATCGCCTGTCCGAACGCGCGACGTCGCGGCGACGGCAGCCGAGGAGCTGCGCAAGGTCGTCGCGGAGGAAATCGCCGCCGTGCTGCGCCCTGTCGCCGAACCGCTCGACATCGACGCCTTCCCCCGCCCGCAGGTCATCCTCGTCATCGGCGTCAACGGATCGGGCAAGACCACCACGATCGCCAAGCTCGCGCATCTGTTTCAGGAGCAGGATTATGGCGTGATGCTCGTCGCCGGCGACACCTTCCGCGCCGCGGCGATCGGGCAGCTCAAGGTCTGGGCCGAACGGCTCGGCGTGCCGATCATGGCGGGGCCCGAGGGCGGCGACAGCGCGGGTATCGTGTTCGACGCGGTGAAACAGGCGACCGCGACGGGGATCGACGTGCTGATCGTCGACACCGCCGGGCGCCTCCAGAACAAGCGCGAATTGATGGACGAACTCGCGAAGATCAAGCGCGTGCTCGGCCGCCTCAACCCCGCCGCGCCGCACGACGTCGTGCTCGTGCTCGACGCGACGACCGGACAGAATGCGCTGTCGCAGATCGACGTGTTCCGCGAGGTTGCGGGCGTGACCGGTCTCGTCATGACCAAGCTCGACGGCACGGCGCGCGGCGGCGTGCTCGTGTCCGCCGCCGAACGTCACGGCCTTCCCATCCACGCGATCGGCATCGGCGAAACCATTGACGATCTTCGCCCGTTCGATGCGGACGAGATCGCAGCCATTATTGCAGGAAATATCCGATGAGCGACCAGCTCGATCAGATCGACCAGCTTCCGGGCGGCCCCGAAACCGTCCCCACGCCGCCGCCCGCCAAACATGGCTGGCTCAATTTCGCGATCGACTTCGGGCCGCTGCTGATCTTCTTCGTCGCCTACAAGCTGTCGTCGGGCGGCGAAGGCGCCTTCGCCGCGACCACCGCCGCGATCAAAGGCACCGTCGCCTTCATGGTCGCGATCGTTATCGCGATGGCGGTGTCGAAATGGAAGCTCGGCAGGATTTCGCCGATGCTTTGGATGTCGAGCCTGCTCGTCCTCGGTTTCGGCGCGCTGACGATCTGGTTCCACGACGAGCGCTTCATCGTGATGAAACCGACGATCATCTATGGCGCCTTCGCCGCGCTACTGCTCGGCGGCTGGTGGTTCGGCCGGCCGCTGCTCAAATATCTGCTCCAATCGGCGCTCGAGGGGCTGACCGACCGCGGCTGGCTGCTCCTCTCGCGCAACTGGGGCATTTTCTTCGGCGCGCTCGGGATCGCGAACCATGTTATGTACGAACTCATCCAGGCAAAGCAGATGAGCTTTGACCTGTGGCTGACGATCAAGGTGTGGGGCGTCACCGCCCTCTCCTTCCTCTTCACTTTCAGCCAGGTGCCGGTCATGCTGAAAAACGGCCTCGCCGTTCCCGAAGAGCTGGCCGACAAGCAAGCTTGAGCCATGTCCCCGTCGCTGGCATAGCGTCGTCACCGGTCTCCGATCCATAAAGGCGGCCGAGACAAAAGAGGGGGAATGCAAATGGACAAGTTTTTCGGAAATCTTCATGCGGTACTGGGCGCGGGGCTGCTGCTCGCGATCCTGCTGATGCTCGGCCTCAACGGCCAGAATTTCGAGGACGGGATTGCCGCGGGCAACGCGATCATGCGCTGGCTTCATACCTTCTTCGGCGTGTTGTGGATCGGCCTGCTCTATTATTTCAACTTCGTCCAGATTCCGACAATGCCCAAGATTCCGGCGGAGCTGAAACCCGGCGTGTCGAAGCATATCGCGCCCGCGGCGCTGTTCTGGTTCCGCTGGGCGGCGCTGATCACCGTGCTGCTCGGCCTCGCGATCGCGGGTCATGCGAAATATCTGGCGCCCGCGCTCGGGCTGCAGGACCCTTATAAGCTGATCGGCGTCGGCATGTGGCTCGGCCTCATCATGGCGTTCAACGTCTGGTTCGTGATCTGGCCGAACCAGAAGAAGGCGCTGGGGATCGTCGAAGCCGACGATGCGACCAAAGCAAAGGCCGCCAAGACCGCGATGATCTTTTCGCGCACCAATACGCTGCTGTCGATCCCGATGCTCTATGCGATGGTGAACTTCAGCTGAGGCCTGCTCTCCCCTCCCGCTTGCGGGAGGGGTTGGGGGTGGGCAGCACCGTTTCAGATGCCCACCCCGCTGCGACTAGCGAGCAAGCTCGCAAGTCTCGCTGCCCCTCCCGCCTGCGGGAGGGGTTTTTGATTCAACCTTCGATCGCCGCCTTGTGCATGCGCCCGTTCATCACATAGTGCGCGACGCCCATCTGCATGCCCGCCGCCTGCGCATCGTCGATCTCGCGCACGCGCCGCGCCGGCGATCCGGCCCAGAGTTCGCGATCCGGAATTTCCTTGTTTTCGGTCAGCAGGGCGCCCGCCGCGAGCATCGCGTCGCTGCCGATGCGGCATCCGTTCATGACCGTCGCCTTCAACCCGACGAAGGCCCGGTCGGCCAGCGTGCAGCCGTGCACCATCGCCAGATGGCCGATCAGCACATCCTCGCCGATGATCGTCGGAAAGCCTTGCGCGCGGTGCGGCATCGGGCCGTCGCAATGGACGATGCTGCCATCCTGGATATTCGATCGCGCACCGACGACGATGCGGCTGACATCGGCGCGCAGCACGCAATTATACCAGATGCTGACATCGGGTCCGATCGTCACGTCGCCGATGATGCGGCACCCCGGCGCGATGAAGGCGCTGGGGTCGATTTGGGGCGTCTTGCCATTGACGCTGATGATGCTGACGTCGCGGATGGTCATTCTTCTTTCTGTCCGAACACATGGCGCCACATCAGGACGGGCAGGGTCGAGGCGTAATCGTCGGTCCAGCGATCGAAATGCGCCTCCGACTTCAGCGGCACCCACGCGTCGTTCTTCGCCTGATCCTTGCGCGGCCTGATACCGCCGGTCAACTGGTTCAGCCGTTGCGGCGTCGCGGTCAGCGCGACCCAGTTCGACGGAGTCAGCAGGCTGAAATCCCCGTCGTCCGGTCCCGGATCGAGGCGGATCGCCGCGCTCCAGCCGCGCGCCTTCGCTTCGGTCGCCAGCACGGGTTCGAGGGCGAAGAAGCGGTTCGAGATATGGATCAGCAGCACGCCGTCGGGCTTGAGCGCGCGCGCATAGATGCCGATCGCTTCCTTGGTCAGCAGGTGGAGCGGGATCGCATCCGACGAAAAGGCGTCGATCACGAGCAGGTCGAAACTCGCAGGCTTGTGCTTTTCGAGCTGCAACCGCGCATCGCCGAGAACGATCGGCGTATCGCCCGCGCAGTCGGACAAATATGTGAATTTGTCGGGATCGCGCGCGATCTCGACCATCGCCGGGTCGATCTCGAAGATCGTCCAATGCTGCCCCGGCTTGCGATAGCAGGCGAGCGTTCCAGCCCCCAGCCCGACGATGCCGACCGATGCGCCGGGCCGCGAGCTCCTCCGCCTTGCGCAGCGCCAGGCCGACGCCCGACTGATAGCCATAATAGGTCGTCGGCGTAGTCCGCAGTCCGCGATCGGTGCTCTGCAGCCCGTGGAGCGTCGTACCGTGCGCGAGGCGCCGCTGCTGGCGCGCCGGATCGTCGGTAACCGTATAGACGCCGAAATAGCTGCGCACGCGCATGCCGGTGAAGCTTTCCTGCAGCGTGTCCCAGCCCCCGACGCCGACCATCAGCAGCGCGAGAACCGCGACATAGGCCCAGCGCCAGCCGATAACGAGCAAGCCGATCACGAAGATGCCCATGCCCCAGACGGCGATCGAGTCCTCGAGCGCGCCGGACCAGCCCTGCACCATGTTCCAGGAACCGAAGGCGGCGATCGCGACGAGCAGCGCGGCGATCCGTCCCGCCTGACGCGGCGACGCCTTCAGCCATTTGTCCCACGGGAACAGCGCCGGCAGCGGCAGCAGCGCGCCGGCGCCGAGGATCAGCAGCGGATGCTCGTAAACCCAGTCGAACAGCAAGGGCGCGATCAGCGCCGCGAACAGGCCGCCGAGCACGCCGCCCGCCGACATGACGAGATAGAAGAGCGTCAGATGCTGCGCGGCGGGGCGCAGGTGATAGAGATAGCCGTGGAGCGCCGTCGCAACGACGAACAGCATCGCGAGGCTGGCGAGCGCGATCAGCATCGAGCCGCCGCCCGTGCTGAGCAGCCCGAGCCCGCCGACGAGCAGCAACACCGCGGGCGCGATCGTCGTGATGATCTGCGTCGGCGTCTGGACCGTCGCAAAGGCAATGACGAAGCTCAGCAGATAGAGGCCCAGCGGCAGCACCCACAGCAAGGGCATGGCGACGATGTCGGTGGTGAGGTGCGTCGTGGTCGAGAGCATCAACCCCGATGGAACCGCCGCGATCAGCAGCCAGTGGATCTGGCGCCGCAGCGCCGGGCGCGGCTCATCCGCCGCCGCTTCACCATCGGCGCC
>JACDQN010000232.1 GCA_015657575.1 Sphingopyxis sp. | reverse complement strand
GATCCTCCCTGTGGCGAAGCCATGGGGAGGGGGACCGTTCGCGAAGCGAATGGTGGAGGGGCCAACAACCTCAGCGCCATCGCCCCTCCGTCAGCGGCTTCGCCGCTGCCACCTCCCCATGGCTTCGCCACAGGGAGGATCTATTGGTCAAACCTCGGTCAGCGCGGCTTCGGTCGGCGCGATGCTTGCCGGCGAGCCGACATCGAACCATTGCCCCATATGCGACAGGCCATAGAGGCGCCCCGCCGCGATCGCCCGGTTCCACAATATGTTGGTCGAAAAGGGCCCCGCGGGCGCGTCGTCGAGCAACCGCGGCGAAATGAGCTGGATGCCGGTATAAACGAACGGCGCGATCCGTCCCGGCTTGCGCCGCGACAGCTTGCCGTTCGGATCCATATGAAAATCGCCGCGCCCGCCGTGCCCCGTCGCGCTCGCCTGCCGGATCACCAGCAACAGCGCGTCCATCCGGTCGCCGTCCCAGTGCCGCGCCAGATGCCGGATGCTGTCCACCGGCCCGTCGGTCCAGATATTGTCGCTGTTGACGATCAGGATCGGGTCGCCGGTCAGCTGCGGCAGCGCCTTGACCATGCCGCCGCCGGTTTCGAGCAGCTCGTCGCGCTCATCCGAAATCGCGATCGTGAAACTGCGCTTCTGCGCCGCAAGATGCGCCTCGAGCGCGTCGGCGAGATAATGGACGTTGACCACCACATGGCCGACGCCCGCCGCCTCGATCCGGTCGAGGCTGTGATCGATCAGCGCCTTGCCGGCGACGCGCACCAGCGGCTTCGGCCGCGTCGCGGTCAGCGGCCGCATCCGCTTGCCGAGGCCGGCGGCCATCACCATCGCACTCTCGATCTTCGGGGTCATGTCCAGGCCTTGGCGCGTTTGTCGGCGGGGACATTTTCGTCGAACCACCGCCTGACGGGCGCCAGCGCGGGATGCGCGAGGTCGCGTTCGAGCAGTCCCCACATGCGCGGCTGGAACTGACGATAGCCGGGCTTGCCGTCGCGCTTCCACAGCCGCACGAAGACGCCCAGGATGCGCGCGTTGCGCTGCCCCGCCAGCGCCCAATAAGCGCTTTCGATATTCCGTCCGGTGGCGGCCTGATAGCGCGCGAGCATCGCGGTCTCGATCGCCGGGGTGACATCGCGCCGCGCATCCTCGAGCACCGAGGCGAGATCATAGGCGGGATGGCCGATCAGCGCGTCCTGGAAATCGAGAAGCCCGAAATGTTCGGCCCCCTGCTTGCCCTCGACCAGCATGATATTCTCGGCATGGAAATCGCGCAGCACGGTGACGCGCGGCAATGCGTCCTTTTCGATCGGCAGCAGCGCCGTTTCCCATGCGGCGCGGAATGCGTCGCGATCGACCTCGATCTCGAGCGCCGGACAATACCAGTCGGTGAACAGCATCACCTCGTCCAGCCATTGCTCGATCCCGTGCACCCGCAGCCCGTCCATCGCCGGCTGCGCGTGCAGATGGACGAGCAGGTCGGTCACCCCCGCATAATAGTCGGCTTCCCGGTGCAGATGCTCGTCGACCGTCTCGCGCATGCGTACATCGCCGAAATCCTCGATCAGCAGCAATCCCCGATCGAGATCGCGCGCCAGGATCGTCGGCGCATTGAGGCCGAGGCCGCACAGATATTCCGCCACCGCGATAAAGGGGCGCGGGTTCTCGTGCGGTGGCGGCGCGTCCATCAGCACCGCATGCCGGCCGCCATCGACGACGCGGAAATAGCGGCGGAAGGACGCATCCCCCGCAAGCGGCAAAATCTGGGCGTCGCCCCAGCCATGCGCAGCAAGGAAAGCCGGGGCATGGGGGGGCGGAATCATCGGAGCGGCCATCTTGCTCCCCAAGCCGCCGGCACCTCCGCTGTCAAGACGCGCGCGTCGCCCTGCCCCGAAATGCGCAAGCTCAACGCCCCCGGCCAGCCCTCGCCGCCCAGCCGCTCGGGCCATTCGATCAGCAGCGCGCCGTCGTACAGATAGTCGTCGAGCCCCAGCTCGATCAGCTCGTCTTCGGCTTCGATGCGATACATATCGACGTGCGCGATGGGCAGGTCGACCTCGGGCGGCGCATAGGGCTGGACGATCGCAAAGGTCGGGCTCGGCGCCTCGCCGGCCAGCCCACGCGCCTTCAGCATCGCGCGCGCCAGCGTCGTCTTGCCCGCGCCGAGGTCGCCCGACAGCAGCACGACGTCACCCGGGATCAGCGCCGCGCCGATCGCCGCGCCGATGCGCGCGGCTTCGGCCAGCCCATAGTCGCACGTGAAGCTCATGCGCGCGGCAGGCTGATCCGCACCAGCGTTCCCTGCCCCTTCTCGCTCATCACCTCCATCGTCCCGCCGTGCGCGGCTACGAGCTGGCGCGCGAGCGCAAGTCCGATGCCGCCGCTTTGCGTCCCCGCCTGCGTTCCCTTCGTCACCGCCTCGACCGCGTCGGGCATCCCGGGGCCATTGTCCGACACGACGATCTCCACGCCCTTGGCATCGCCGTCGGCGTGGAGCAGCACGCGTCCGTCCGCCTTGCGCGACGGCGCGGTAAAGCGGATCGCATTGTCGAGCAACCCGGCGACGAGGCGCGACAGCCGCGGCGCATCGCCCTCGATTGCGCCGACCGCGGCGGCGATATTGCCGACCAACTCGATCTTCTCGCTCGCCGCGAGCGGCTTCACATCGGCGAGCGCCTTGTCGAGCAGCGCCTTCACATCGACCGGCGCGCGCTCGACCACCAGCGTCCCCGCCTCGCCCTGCGCCAGGTCGAGCACATTGTCGATCTGGCGCGAGAGCACGGCGACCGAATCCATGATCGCCTCGACATAGGTCTGCTGCTGCTCGCCGAGCTTGCCCGCATAACCCGACTGCAACATCTCGCCAAAGCCGCCGATCGAAGTCAGCGGCGTGCGCAATTCGTAGCTCATCCGCGACAGGAAGGCGGTCTTGACCTTGTCGGCCGCCTCGAGCGCTTCGTTGCGCTCGCGCAGCGCCTCTTCCATCTTCCGGCTCGGGGTGATGTCGAGCATGATCAGCAGCGCATTGCCGTCGGGCAGCGGGATCGACGCGAAGTCGAAATGGCGCCCGTCGGCGAAGCGCACCTCGCCGCCGCGCTGCGTACGCTCGAGCGTCGCGGCGCGGATCACCTCCTGGACGATGCTGATCTGATTCGGCTTGGCCAGCCGGTCGGCGAGCCCACCCATCAGCACGTCGACGCGCGGATGCGCGGCCAGCGTCGGCTCGTCGATGCCCCACAGGCGGCGGAAGCGCTGGTTCCACAAATGCAGCCTGCCGTCGGGCGCGAACACCGCGATCGCTTCGAACAGATTGTCGAAGGTCGCGGTGCGCACGCGCAGCAACGTATCGCGCGCGCCCGCCAGCTGCACCTGCTCGGTGCGATCCTCGGCGAGCAGCAGCATCCCGCCGTCGGGGGTCGGCTGGGCGACGACGTGCAGATGCGTCCCGTCGCGCAGCAGCCAGGCCTCCTCGCTCGCCCCCGGTTCGAAACCAGTCGACATGCGCCTGTCGCCAGTCGGGATAGTCGCGCACCTCGGGAATCCGCCCGCCATCGCGCCACGCATCGAGCAGCCGCGCAAAGGGCCGCGCCTCCGTCACATCGTCGGCGCCGAGCGCGAACAACCGCCGGAACGGCTGGTTGGCGAACAACAGCGCCTGGTCGGGGCCGAACTGCGCCACCGCCGCCGACAGCCGGTCGAGCAGCTCGCGCTGCGTGTCGGCAAAGCGCCGGTGCGCCCCGCGCTCGCTTTCAAGCTCCTGCATATCGATCGCATAGCCCGCGATGCCGATCACGCGCCCGCCCTCGGGCGCCAGCGGCACATCGACCACACGCATGATCCGCCGCTCGCCTCGATCGTCACCGGGATGGTGCGCATCTGCGCGGTTCCCGTGGCGCGCGCTTCGTCGGCGGCCTCGGCGGCGCTCACCCCCGCGATCGGCTCGCACAGCTCGATGCCGTTCTCGATTACCGCCGCCGCGCCCTTCGCCTCGACGCGCGGACATAGGATTGGTTGACCAGCGCGAGGCGCAGGTCGTTCTCGCGGAACCACATCGGAAAGGGCGCCGCCTCGATCAGCCCCGACAAGGCCTCGAACGCCGCCAGCGCCTCGTCGCGCTCGCTGCGCGCCTGCGCGAGCGCATGCTGACCATCGGTCGCGTCGCTCAGCCACAGCAGCACGCCGCCCGGCCCGCCGACCGCCTGCGGCGCCGCGGCACCATGGACGACGATCGTGCGCTCGCTGCCCTGCGGCTTCAGGCTCAGCGTGAAGGGCTTGGCGCCGCGCTGCGCGCCAACGATCGCCTGGCGCAGCGCGTCATGCCCCTGCGCATCGAGCCCGGCGCCCAGCCCGCGCAGCTCGTCGAAATTCCGCGGCCCGTGGTCGAGCCCCAGCCAGCGCCCAAGCCGCTCGCCCGCCTCGATACGCCAGTCGGCGCGCACCACGACGGGCAGATAGGGCGACGCATCGACCAGCCCCGCCAGCCGCTCGGTCTGCCCCGCGACAAAGGCCGAGCGGCGCTGCATCGCGACCCCGCGCCCGACCGCCCACAGGCCGGCAAACAACCAGAGCGCGGCAAACAGGCCGAGCGCGAACAGCGCCCCCGACGACAGCGTCATGGTTGCGGTGCCAGCGGCGATGGACAAGGGACGGTTGGGCGGATGGCCATCGAACCGCCCTATCGCCTGTCCAAAGGCGTTTCAATCGTTCGGCGTCGGATGATATGGCATCGACCGCCCGGCACGCCCTTCCTGCCGCACGCGCGCGCGGCGGAAGACCGGATAATCCTTTTGCAGGGGTCACGGGCGTCGCGTAGCGAGGACGGGAACGCCGAAGCGCCGCTGCGGACGGAGCGGCCGGGGAAAAACCGATCAGGAGGATGCGTGGACGAGAAACTGTCAGCTCTGGCGGCCGCGATTGCCGACCCCGCCGCCCCTGATCCGGGCGATGCACCGATTTCCATTTCGGGCGGCCTGGCCGAATGGATGCTCGCCGAACGGATATCGCTGGCCTTTACCTCTTATCAGACCGGCCAGTTGATCGTCGCGGGTGCGGCCGACATGCGCCTGTCCTTCAACCAGCAGAATTACGCGCGCGCGACCGGGCTCTGTTACGACCGCGGACGATTGCTCGTCGGCTCCATGTTCCAGATCTGGCGGCTCGAAAACATGCTGCGCCCCGGTCAATATGCCAACAACGCCTTCGACATGGCGCTCGTCCCCCGCACGGCCCACACGGTCGGCTATGTCGATACGCACGAGCTGGCGTTCGATGCCGACGACCGGATCCTCTTCGTCAATTCCCGATATTCGTGCCTCGCGACGATCGACGCCGTCCACAGCTTCCGCCCGATATGGCGGCCGCGCTTCATTTCCGCCCTCGCGCCGGAAGATCGCTGCCACTTGAACGGCCTGGCGATGCACGATGGCCGCCCCTGCTTCGTGACGATGGCGGCAATATCGGACGAAAAGGACGGCTGGCGCGCCGAACGCCGGGGCGGCGGGGTCGTGATGGATGTCGCGAGCGGCGAAGTGGTCGTGCGGGGTTTGACGATGCCCCACAGCCCGCGCGTTCACAAAGACGCGCTGTGGTTTCTCGATTCCGGGCGGGGCTATATTGTGCGGGCCGATATGGATGGCGGGCATCAGCAAGATATCGCCTTCTGCCCCGGCTTTCTGCGCGGGCTTGCATTTCAAAACGACTTTGCGATCGTCACCGTATCGCTGGGGCGCGAGGGCAAATTCAAGGATCTCGCGGTCCAGACCGGACTGGAAGACCGCAAGCTGCACGCGCAATGCGGCGTCCTGATCGTCGACACGCGCACGGGCCGGACCATTCACTCGATCCTGTTGGGCGGCGCCTTTACCGAAATGTTCGATGTCGCGGTGCTTCCCGGTATCCGCAATCCGATGACGGTCGGCCCCGCAACGGTCGAGATGATCGGCGCGATCAGCATCGGCGACGAAGCTTGAGCCAAAAGAAAGGCGATTGCGTCTTTTGCAAACCCGAATGCGATGGCGGCTTTGAGGTGGGGAGCGGCCGTTGAT
>JACDQN010000231.1 GCA_015657575.1 Sphingopyxis sp. | reverse complement strand
TCGGCCGAGTGGGGCGAAGAGGAACTGAGCTGGTACGAAGCCGTTGTCGAGGAAGACGACGTCGATATCATGGCGTGGGCGCTCGGCACCGGCGAGCCGCCCGCGCATCTCGACCACCCCACCCTCATCGCGGCAATGCGCCGCCTGGACTATATTCCGCTGCCATGACGATCTCCGCCGCCGACATCTTCGCCGCCATCGCGTCGGCATCGGCGCCGCTGACGCTGGCGCGGGCTGCGGACGGTTTCCTGCCGCTGCTGCTCGCCGACCTTGCGCGCGCCAGCGACAAAAGGCTCGTCTATGTCGCGACCGACGATGCCGCGATGCAGGCGGTCGCTGATGCGGCGCCTTTTTTTGCGCCCGACCTGATCGTCCATCGCTTTCCGGCTTGGGACTGCCTGCCGTACGACCGCGCGGGGCCGTCGATGCGGGTCAGCGCCGACCGGCTCGCGACGCTCTCGGCATTGCAGCAACCGCCAAAGCGCGGCGAGCTGATCCTGACCACCGTTGCCGCGATCACGCAGCGCACGCTGACTCCGTTTCGTATCCGCCAGCTTGCGACGACGCTTGCGGCGGGGCAGCGGATCGACCGGGACGCGCTCGCCGAGCTGCTTGTCTCGAACGGCTTCAGCCGCGTCGATACCGTCGCCGATCAGGGCGAGTTCGCGGTGCGCGGCGGTATCCTCGACCTGTTCCCCGCGGGCGAGGAAACCGGCCTTCGTGTCGATTTCTTCGGCGACGAGATCGAGAGCATCCGCCGCTTCGATCCCGCCGACCAGCGCAGCCTGGGACCCGCCAAGGCGCTGCAACTGCTGCCCGCATCCGAGACGCTGCTCGACGAAGCAACGATCAAGCGCTTCCGGTCCAGCTATCGCGATCTGTTCGGCGGACAATCGACCGGCGATCCGCTGTATCAGGCGGTCAGCGACGGGCGACGGCAGGCGGGCATGGACCACTGGCTGCCGCTGTTCGAGGAGCGGCTGGCGACGCTGTTCGATCATATCGACCCGGCAACGCCGGTGCTGCGCGGCCACCGCACCGAGGCAACCGCCGAGACGCGCTTTGCCGCGATCGCCGACTATCACGCCAATCGCGTCGCCGCCGAACGCGAGTCGCCGGGCAGCTATCGCCCGCTGGCGCCCGAGACGCTCTATCTGACCGAAGCGGACTGGGCGGGCGCCGCGTCGCAGCGTCCGATCCATATCGTCACGCCCTTCGACGTTCCGCCGGCTGCGACCGTCGTCGATCTCGAAACCTTTGCCGCGCGCGATTTCACCCCCGAACGCACCGCCGACCTTAATGTCTACGACAAGGTCGCCGACCATCTGGCGGACGAGCGCTGCAAAGGGCGCAAGACGATTATCGCCAGCTATTCGGGCGGCGCGCGCGAGCGGCTGTCGGGGTTGCTGCGCGATCATGGGGTGACCTCGCTCGCGCTCGCCGACAGCTGGCAGGAGGCCTTGGGACTTTCCGGCACCTCCAGTTCCGTTCGCGTCGAGCGAAGTCGAGACACCCCTCGGGACGGCGGCCATCATCGAGAGGCGTCTCGACTTCGCTGACGAGAAAGGGGATAGGGACGAGTACGGTGGCGATGGTCGTCCTCCC
>JACDQN010000027.1 GCA_015657575.1 Sphingopyxis sp. | reverse complement strand
TCGTCACCCCGGACTTGATCCGGGGTCCCGCTTTTCACCGTCGCGAAGCGGGACCCCGGATCAAGTCCGGGGTGACGAAGGGTTAAACTCGCGATGCTTTGAGGGTGGGAGCCGGAACGACCCGCAGCGAATTCGTTGCGGCTGCTTCCTTCCGGACCTGACCGGGTTGGCGAAGACTGCGTCCGCCCGACTCCCGCGGCGCATATGGTCGCGAAGCAAAAGAAATGCAAGCCGCGGTCAGCGCGGCCCCTGCATATTGCGGCTTTCCGCCGGAATATGCACCGTCAAGCCGTCGAGTTCCTCCGTCAGCACGATCTGGCACGAAAGGCGGCTCGTCCGCCGCACGCCGGCGGCGAGATCGAGCATATCCTCTTCCATCTCGCTTGCCGGCGGCAGGCGGTCGAAATCCTCTTTGGCGACAATGACATGGCAGGTCGAACAGGCCATCTGGCCCTCGCACGTCCCTTCGAGCGGCATCAGATGGGCCTGTGCGACGTCGAGCAATATGTCGCCCACCCGGGCCTCCGCCTCGGTACGTCCCTTGCCGTCGGCATGGATGAAGGTGACGCGCAATCAATTCACTCCCTGAAGGCGTGCGGCATCCTTGATCGCGTTCAGCCCCTCGCGCAACGCCCCTTCGGTCGTATAGCGTCCCCAACCGAGGCGGATCGAGGCGCGCGCGTCGGCCTCGCTGACACCCATCGCGCGCAGGACATGGCTGACTTTTCCAGACCCGCTGCCGCACGCGCTGCCGAGCGAAAAGGCGACATCGCGCGCGTCGGACATCAGGCGAAGACCGTTGACGCCCTCGCGCCGGACGTTGAGATTGCCATGGTAGCGTTGCTCGGGGGAGCCATTGATCGTCCATTCGGGCAGCATATCCATTGCGAGCGACCACAATCGCTCGACATGCGCGGCGTCGGCGTCGAAACGCTCGGCCGCCAGCACCGCCGCCATCCCGAAACCGGCGCAGAGTGCGGGCGATACCGTGCCCGAACGCATCCCCTGCTCCTGCGCGCCGCCGAACATCAAGGGATCGAGGTCGACGCCGTCGCGCACCCACAGCGCTCCGATCCCCTTCGGGCCGTGAATCTTGTGCGCCGAAATGGCAATCAGGTCGACGCCGTCAGGGATCGCAACGCGGCCGTAGCCCTGCACCGCGTCGCAGAGCAGCAGGCTGTGCTTCGCATGCGCGGCGGCGGCGAAATCGGCGACCGGCTGAATCGTGCCGACCTCGTTGTTGACGAGCATCACTGCGACGATCCCGTTTTCCGGGATCGACATGTCGTCCGGGGGCAACGCCAGTCCATGGCCATCGACAGGCAGGATGGCCGCATCCAGCCGTTCGAGACACTGCAAGGACGCCGCATGTTCGATGCTGAGCCCGGAGGCACCGCCCGGCTTGGCCTTCGCGCCGCTGAACAGCGCCCAGTTAAGCGCCTCGGTCGCACCGGAGGTGAAGAAGACGCGCCCGCCCTCAGGCAACAGCGCAGCGACCTGGTCGCGCGCCACCTCGACCGCCGCCGCTGCCGCGCGGCCGGCCTTGTGCGTACTCGATGGATTGGCAAAGCCTTCGCCGTCGCCGGCCCCATCCAGCCAGCGCAGCATCGCCTCGCGCGCCTCGGGAGCGAGCGGCGTAGTGGCTTGGTAATCGAGGTAAATCATGGCGGGCTTTGGCCGTCCTCAAATTCCGTTCGTGTCGAGCGAAGTCGAGACACCCGGCAGAGTAGCGCTACACCGAGGGGCATCTCGACTTCTCTCGATGCGAACGGAAAACAAAAGAAATCGCATCCTATTGCGAGCGATTCGCAAAAGTTGCAACATGCTACCTATTTTCTATATAGGCGCCCTCTTCGCTCCGCCACCCCGCCATCCGGCGATTCGGCCTTGAGCTCAAAAAGATAAGAGGTGCTCCCATGCCCGACGTCATTTTCCCCGGCCCCGAGGGCCGCATCGAAGGCCGTTTCTCGCCCCCGCCGCGTCCGCGCGCGCCCGTCGCGCTGATCCTGCACCCGCACCCCCAGGGCGGCGGCACGATGAACGACCGCATCACGCAGGCGATGTACAAGAGCTTCGTCGCGCGCGGTTTCGCGGTGCTGCGCTTCAAACTTCCGCGGCGTCGGCCGCAGCCAGGGGACGTTCGA
>JACDQN010000230.1 GCA_015657575.1 Sphingopyxis sp. | reverse complement strand
CGAAGAGGCGACCTCGGTCGCCTCGACGGATGGGCGCTCGATCGCGGCGACATGTGTTTCCCCAGCTCATCGCCAGCAGGGCATCCTGATCGCGCGGGATTATCCGCTGATCCAGATGATGAACCAGATCTACTCGAACCGCGGCGACCATCTGCTCGGCCGCCAGTTGCCGATCATGTATTCGGCGCCCGAGCATGGTTTCTTCAGCGTCTCGGGCAATCTCGCGACGCAATATCCGCAGGCGGTAGGCTGGGCGATGGCGTCGGCGTCGAAGGGCGATACGCGCATCGCCACCGTGTGGTGCGGCGAGGGTTCGTCGGCCGAGGGCGACTTCCATTCGGCGCTGACCTTCGCAACCGTCTATAATGCCCCGGTCATCTTCAATGTCGTCAACAACCAGTGGGCGATCTCGAGCTTCTCGGGATTTGCCGGCGGTGAGCGCACGACCTTCGCAGCCCGCGCCGTGGGGTACGGCATTGCGGGTCTCCGCATCGACGGCAACGATCCGCTCGCGGTCTATGCCGCGACGCAATGGGCGGCCGACCGGGCCCGGACGAACAGCGGTCCGACGCTGATCGAGCATTTCACCTACCGCAGCGAGGGCCATAGCACCTCGGACGATCCGAGCGCCTATCGTCCGTCGGACGAGCCGACGGTTTGGCCCTTCGGCGACCCGATCGCGCGGCTTAAACAGCACCTCGAAATACTCGGCGAATGGGACGATGAGCGGCATCAGGCTCAAGCCAAGGAGCTCGAAGAGCTGGTAAAGACGACCCAGAAACAATCCGAAAAGCTCGGAATTCTCGGGCATGGCATGCACCAGCCGTTCGAGACCATGTTCCAGGACGTGTTCGAAGAGATGCCGTGGCATCTCAAGGAGCAATGCGATCAGATGCTCGCCGAGCAAGAGGCCAAGTTCGGCCCGAACTGGAAGCCCGAATGATGCCCGAATCTTCTAGCGCCGAGACCAAAACGATGAACATGATCGAGGCGATCAACAGCGCCATGGACATCATGCTCGAACGCGATCCCAACACCGTGGTGATGGGCGAGGATGTCGGCTATTTCGGCGGCGTGTTCCGCGCGACCGCGGGCTTGCAGAAAAAGCATGGCAAGACGCGCGTGTTCGACACCCCTATCAACGAATGCGGAATTATCGGCGTCGCGGTCGGCATGGGCGCATATGGCCTGCGCCCGGTCCCCGAGATCCAGTTCGCCGACTATATCTACCCGGGGCTCGACCAACTCGTCAGCGAGGCCGCGCGCCTGCGCTACCGCTCCGCGAACGACTATATCTGCCCGATGACGGTGCGCACGCCCTTCGGCGGCGGCATTTTCGGCGGCCAGACGCACAGCCAGTCGCCCGAAAGCATCATGACGCACATCTGCGGCGTGAAGACGGTGATCCCGTCGAACCCCTATGATGCCAAGGGCCTGTTGATCGCGGCGATCGAGGACAATGATCCCGTCGTCTTCCTGGAGCCCAAGCGCATCTACAACGGCCCTTTCAGCGGCTATTACGACCGTCCGGTCGAGCCGTGGTCGAAGCATGACGCGAGCGCGGTGCCCGAGGGCTATTACCGCATCGATCTCGGCAAGGCCGCGACGGTGCGCGAAGGCGAGGCACTGACCGTTCTCGCTTATGGCACGATGGTGCATGTGACCAAGACGATCGTCGAGGAAATGGGCGTCGATGCCGAAATCATCGACCTGCGCACGCTGTTGCCGCTCGATATCGACGCGATCGAGGCGTCGGTGAAGAAGACCGGCCGCTGTCTGATCATCCACGAGGCGACGCGCACCTCGGGCTTCGGCGCGGAACTCGCGGCGCTCGTCCAGGAGCGCTGCTTTTATCATCTCGAGGCGCCTGTCGAACGCGTCACCGGCTTCGACACGCCGTACCCGCACAGCCTTGAATGGGCCTATTTCCCGGGACCGGTTCGCATCGCGACCGCTCTGACCAAGATTCTGAAGGACTGATCGCCATGGCACGTTATTCGTTCCGTCTGCCCGACATTGGCGAAGGCATTGCCGAGGCCGAAATCGTCGCCTGGCACGTCAAGATCGGTGACCGCATCGAGGAAGATGCGCAGCTTGCCGACATGATGACCGACAAGGCAACGGTTGAAATGGAATCGCCGGTTTCAGGCGTCGTCGTCGAACTCGCGGGCGAAGTCGGCGATATGGTGTCGATCGGATCGACGCTGGCGGTGATCGAGACCGAAGGCGAGGGCGCTGTCGATCAGCCGCCGGTGGATACGCCCGTCGAGGAAGAGATCGTCGCGGAGACGCCGGGGGCGGAAGAGATTTCGGTTGCCGAGGTCGCGGAAAAGCCCTCTCCCCTTCAGGGGAGAGGGTTGGAAGAGGGGGCCGAAGCGGTTCCTTCCCCTACGAATGTCCCCCTCTCCCCGGCTCTCTCCCCTGAAGGGGGGAGAGAGAAGAAGTCGGTTCTCGCTTCCCCTGCCGTGCGCGCCCGCGCGAAGGATCTGGGCGTCGATCTGGGTCAGGTTCATGCCGAAGGCGACCGCATTCGCCACGCCGATCTCGACGCCTTCCTCCGCTACAGCGGTGGGCAGGGCTATCACGCCCCCGGCGCCAGCCGCGCCCGCGCCGACGAGCCGGTCAAGGTCATCGGCATGCGCCGCAAGATCGCCGAAAATATGGCGGCGTCGAAACGCGCGATCCCGCACTTCACCTATGTCGAGGAAATGGACGTCACCGCGCTCGAAGAGATGCGCGCCGACCTCAATGTCAACCGCGGCGGCCGTCCCAAGCTGACGATGCTGCCCTTCCTGATCGTCGCGATCTGCCGCACGATCCCTGCGTTCCCGATGATCAATGCGCGCTACGACGACGAGGGGGGCGTGGTGACGCGCTATGGGGCGGTGCACCTGGGCATGGCGACGCAGACCGATGCAGGGCTGATGGTCCCGGTGATCCGCGACGCGCAGGACAAGAATGTCTGGCAATTGGCGAGCGAAATTACGCGCTTGGCGGACGCCGCACGCACCGGGAAAGCCAAGGTCGAGGAATTGACCGGCGGCACACTGACCGTCACCTCGCTCGGCCCGCTCGGGGGGATCGCGACGACGCCGGTAATCAACCGCCCCGAGGTCGCGATCATCGGTCCGAACAAGATCGTCGAGCGTCCCGTCTTTAACGGCGACGACATCCGCCGCGCAAAGCTGATGAACCTGTCCGATCAGCTGCGACCACCGCGTCGTCGATGGCTGGGATGCCGCGAGCTATGTGCAGGCGCTCAAGAAGCTGATCGAGACGCCGGTCCTGCTGTTCGCGGATTGAGCTTCAATCCTCCCTTCCGCGAAGCGTTGGGGAGGGGACCATCCGAAGGAATGGTGGAGGGGCGGCAACGTCGCGCCAT
>JACDQN010000026.1 GCA_015657575.1 Sphingopyxis sp. | reverse complement strand
CCGTCCGCGCGGCGGCGGCCCCGCGGATGGGGATGCGCGGGCCGGGTGGCGCCCGGGCGGCATGTTTGGCGGCGCCCCGCAGGGCGGGCGCTGGCAGGTGTCGCTCTATCACACGATCCGGTTGACCGACACGGTGCTGATCCGTCCCGGCGTGCCCGAACTCGACCTGCTGAACGGTTCGGCGACGGGCAATGGCGGCGGCAGCAATCGCCATCTGCTCGAACTCGACGGCGGGCTCTTCTACAAGGGCATGGGGGCGCGGGTCAGTGCGAAGTACGACAGCGGCAGCACGGTCACCGGCGGCAGCGCAGGCGACCTCAACTTCGGCGACCTTGCGACCTTCAACCTGCGCTTCTTCATGGATTTCAACCAGAAGCCGAAGCTGACCGAGAAGCTGCCGTTCCTGAAGGGGTCGCGCCTGCGCCTGTCGATCGACAATGTCTTCGACGCACAGCGCAGGATCACCGATGCCAACGGCGTGGTGCCGCTGAACTATCAGCCGGGCTATATCGATCCGCTGGGCCGCTATATCGAGCTGGAGTGGCGCAAGACCTTCTGATCAGGCCGGGACGCCTTGCGCCTCGAAGCCTGCGGGCGCCGGGTCGCTCGGGACAAAGGTCAGCGCTCTCAGAAATTGCGCGGTGCAGCCGGCCCAGCTGTACCGCGCGCCCAGCGCCGCGGCATCGGCGCGGCTGCACCTCAGCGCTTCGGCGATCGCCAGGTTCAGATCCTCGTTCAGCACCCCCGCACCGTCGCGCAGAATGTCGGCGGGGCCGGGCACGGGATAGGCAGCGACCGGCGTTCCGCAGCTGAGCGCCTCGACGATCACGAGACCGAAGGTGTCGGTACGGCTCGGAAACACAAAAACGTCGGCGCCGGCATAGGCCGCGGCGAGTCTCTCGCCCTCCAGCTTGCCGAGGAACATTGTGCCGGGATAGCGCGCCTTGAGCTCCGCGAGCGCGGGGCCGTCGCCGACGACGACCTTGGTGCCGGGTTGCGCGGTGTCGAGGAAGGCGCCGATATTCTTCTCGACCGCAACGCGCCCCACATAGAGCTGGATGGGGCGGGCGAGCCCGGCGAATGCCGGATGCGCATCCCGGCCGGCCCGGAACAGCGCATGGTCGACCCCGCGTTCCCACATCATCGTCTGGTCGAGGCCCTGTCCGGCAAGTTCGCGCGCGAGGCTGCGCGTCGCGACCATGATATGCTGCGCCGGGCGGTGGAACCAGCGGATGAAGCGCCAGACGAAATCGGCTGAGATCGGCAAGCGCGCCGCGACATATTCGGGAAAGCGCGTGTGATAGGCGGTCGTGAAGGGAAAGCCGTTTTTTCGGCACCAGCGCCGCGCGGCCAGGCCCAGCGGACCTTCGGTCGAGATATGGATCGCCTGCGGTGCGAAGGCGCGGATATGCCGCCCGACCTTGCGCCAACCCGCAAGGGCCAGGCGGATTTCGGGATAGGAGGGGCAGGGGACCGAGCGGAAGAGGTCGGGGGAAACGACGCCAACCTCATGCCCCGCGGCCCGAAGCTCGGCGATCGTCGCCTGCAATGTGCGGACGACCCCGTTGACTTGCGGATCCCACGCGTCGCTGACGATGAGGATCCTCATGCCGCACGCGCCGAGGCGGGAAGCCGGAGTTGGGCCGGAACCGCACGCGCCGCAACCTCTTCGGCCCAGTGCAAAATTTCCATCGTGCCGTCGTGATGCTCGACCAGCGCGGTGCAGCCTTCGACCCAGTCGCCGTCGTTGTAGTAGCCGACGCCGTCGATGTCGCGCATCTCGGCGCTGTGGATGTGGCCGCAGACGACCCCGTCGACCCCGCGCGAGCGCGCCGCATGGGCGACGACCTCTTCGTATCGGCCGATGAACTGGACGGCGTTCTTGACCTTGTGCTTCGCGACCATCGACAGCGACCAATAGGGCAGGCCGAGTTTCTTGCGCACTGCATTCACCGCGACATTGCACTTCATCAGCGCGGTGTAGGCGGCGTCGCCGACGAAGGCGAGCCAGCGGTGCGCCAGCATCACCGCGTCGAAATCGTCGCCATGGACGACGAGCAATTTGCGCCCGTCGGCGGTCTCGTGGATCGCCTCGCGCCGGATCTCGACCCCGCCGAAATCGAAGCCGTCGAAGGGCTTGATCATCTCGTCATGGTTGCCGGGAACATAGACGACGCGGGTGCCGCGCTTGGCGCGCTTCAGCACGCGCCACACGACGTCATTATGTTCGGGGAGCCAGAAGTGACGCTTCTTGAGGCGCCAGCCGTCGATGATGTCCCCGACGAGATAGAGCGTCTCGCAGTCGACATGGTCGAAGAAGTCGATGAGCAGCGGCGCGTTGCAGCCGCGCGTGCCGAGGTGGATGTCGCTGACCCACACCGCCCGATAGCTGCGGCGCTCGCCGATCACGCGTTCGGGAACATGCGGGTCGGTGGTGAACGGGTCAGGAAAGCGGGCGGGGATCGGCAGGGTCGAAATCGATGCCATGTCATGCTCCGGGGGCAGCCTTTGCTGCCCTCGGCGTAGACAGGAGAATTGTTACAGCGTGGGAATCGAAGTCGCGACAGTTCGAAGAAAGTTTTGCGGCGGTTCGGTGACGGTGCGCTGGGGTGAGACACATCCTCCCCCTCGATGGGGGAGGCAGCGAGACTTACGAACTTGTTCGTTAGTCGCAGCGGAGGGGGTGCGGTCTCGGCCTGACACGGGCGAAGCAAGGATGCACCATCACCCCCATCCAACTGCGCCTAGCCGCTGCGCGGCAAGGCTCCGTATCCTTCCCCCATCAAAGGGGGAAGGAAGCTAGGTTCGCCTAATCACCAGATTGCGGATCTCGCTCATATCCTCGATGGCAAAGCGCACGCCCTCACGCCCCAGCCCAGAATCCTTCACCCCGCCGTACGGCATATTGTCGACGCGATAGCTCGACACGTCGTTGACGACGATGCCGCCGACGTCGAGATGGTCCCACGCCTCGAGCACCTTGTGGATGTCGCGCGTGAAGATGCCGGCCTGCAGCCCGAACTTGCTGTCGTTGACCTCGGCCATCGCCTCGTCCCATTCGCTGAACTTCGAAAGGACGACCACCGGGCCAAAGGCTTCCTCGACGACGACGTCGGTATCGCGCGGGACGTTTTCGAGCAGCGCGGCCTCGAGCATATTGCCCTCGCACCCGCCGCCCGCGAGCAGCGTCGCGCCCGCGGCGACCGCATCGTCGATCCAGCCCTTGAGCCGCGTCGCTTCCTTGACCGAGATCATCGGGCCGATGAAGGTATCGCGCAGCTTCGGATCGCCCGATTTCAACGTCTTGACCTTCGCGGTGAGCATGTCGCGGAATTTGTCGTAGATATCTTCATGGATGATCGCGCGCTGGACATGGATGCAGCTTTGCCCTGACTGATAATAGCCGCCGAAGACGATGCGCGCGAGCGCATGGTCGAGGTCGGCGTCCTTGTCGACGATCACCGCGGCGTTGCCGCCGAGTTCAAGCACGACCTTCTTCTTGCCCGCCTTGGCTTTCAGATCCCAGCCGACCCCCGGCGATCCGGTGAACGACAACAGCTTCAGCCGCTCGTCGGTGGTGAACAGGTCGGCGCCGGCGCGGCTCGCGGGCAGGATGCTGAAGGCCCCCTCGGGCAAGATGTCGCACTCGGCGAGCACCTCGCCCATGATGATCGCGCCGAGCGGCGTCAGCGACGCGGGCTTCATCACGAAGGGACAGCCGATCGCGATCGCCGGGGCGATCTTGTGCGCCGCGAGGTTCAGCGGGAAGTTGAACGGCGAGATGAAGCTGCACGGGCCGATCGGCACGCGCTTCCACATCCCCATATAGCCTTTGGCGCGCGCCGAAATATCGAGCGGCTGGACCTCGCCATAGTTGCGCACCGCTTCCTCGGCGGCGATGCGGAAGGTGTCGATCAGGCGCGTGACTTCGCCTTCGGAGTCCGCGATCGGCTTGCCCGCCTCGACGCACAGCGCATAGGCGAGCTCGTCGAAGCGCTCTTGAAAGCGCGACACGCAATGGGTCAGCACGTCGCGCTTCTCGAAGCTCGCGAGCTTTGCCATCGGCTCGGCGGCGCGGACGGCGCCCGCGATGGCTTCGTCGATCACGTCGGGGGTCGCGAGCGCCGTGCGGAAGGCGACCTCGCCGGTGAACTTGTCGATCACCGCGAGGTCGGTGTTCGGCTGCACCGCCTTGTTGTTGAGGTAGAGCGGGTAGACGTCCTTGAGGTTCATGCGCTTACTCCCCCCCTCCCCTCAGGGAGGGGCCGGGGGTGGGGCCATCGGGGTGATACAAGGCCGCGG
>JACDQN010000229.1 GCA_015657575.1 Sphingopyxis sp. | reverse complement strand
CCCCCAATCGGCCGATCTCGTCGCGGTTGTGGAGCGTGGCGTTCGACACGACGACGCCGCCGACGGTGACGGGGGTGAGGCGTCCGACGGGGGTGAGCTTACCCGTGCGGCCGACCTGGATGTCGATCGCTTCCAGGGTCGTCTGCGCGCGTTCGGCGGGAAATTTATGCGCGATGGCCCAACGCGGTGCCTTCGCGACGAAACCCAGCCGCTGCTGCCAGTCGAGCCGGTCGACCTTGTAGACGACACCGTCGATGTCATAGGGCAGCTCGGCCCGCTTCGCCTCGATCACGCGGTAGTGAGTGAGCACGTCGGCGACGCTTTCGAAGCGTTTCAACAGCGGCGAGACCGGGACGCCCCAGGCCTCGATGCGCTGCATCATGGCATATTGCGTTTCGGCGGGCACGGCGCTGACCTCACCCCAGCCATGCGCGAGGAAACGCAGCGGTCGCGACGCGGTGATGCTCGCATCCTTCTGACGCAGCGAGCCCGCCGCGGCGTTGCGCGGATTGGCAAACTGGCGGACGGTCGCGGGGTCGAACTCGACCTCGCGCTGCGCGGCGAGCGCCCTGCCCTCTTCCATCAGCCGCGCATTCAGCGCGGCGAAGTCGGCCTTGGCCATATAGACCTCGCCGCGGATCTCGAAGACGTCGGGGACTTCGCCCTTCAGCTCCTGCGGGATGTCGCCGATCGTCGCGACGTTCGCGGTCACATCCTCGCCGACGCTGCCGTCGCCGCGCGTCGCGGCCTGTACCAGTCGACCCTTTTCATACCGCAGCGAGCAGGACAGCCCGTCGATCTTGTCCTCGGCGGTCAGTGCGACGAGCGCATCGTCGGGCAGATTGAGGAAGCGCCGCACGCGCGCGACAAATTCGGCGACATCGTCATCGCTGAACGCATTGTCGAGGCTCATCATCCTCTGCCGGTGCGTGACCTTGGCAAGCGGCGAGCCCTCGACCGCTGCGCCGACGGCATTGTTCGGGCTGTCGGCGCGTATCAGCGCCGGAAAGGCAGCTTCGATCTCGTTGTTGCGGCGGACGAGCGCGTCATAATCGGCGTCCGAAATCTCGGGCGCGTCCTCGGCATGATAGCGTTTGCTGTGGTAAGCGATCGTTTTTGCGAGCCGCATCAACTCATTGGCGGCGTCGGCCTGTGACAGGGATTCGATTTCGGTCATGCACGGGTCTTTGCCACCGGCTTGAACTCTGCGCGAGTGCCAAATCCTGCGATTAACGGACGACCCTTTCTGATCGCCGCCTGCACCGCGGGAAGTTGCAGCGAGGCGGCATGCGCCTCTTTCGCTTCCCACAATTCGACGATCCAGATCGCATCGGGGTTCGCGCTGTCCTCGCCGATCAGATAGGCCATATTGCCCGGCATCGCACCCGTTCCATCGGACAGGATCGCGACGAGTTCGGCCCGCTTGCCGGGCTGCGCGATCATCTGGCCGATCAGGCCATATTGGGGAACCAGCTCTTCCATTCGCGCCTCCAGCGCTTTCAGTTGACCCGCTGGCAGCAGCGCCGTCGCCATAGCCAGCAATGCGGCAAGATGCTCGCGGCGGTTCATTTCGCGATCACCAGTACATGCACTTCACGCCGGATGCGGAAACCGAGCGATTCATAGAGACCGATCGCGCCCGCATTGTCGGCGTAGCTGTGCAGGAAAGGCGTCTCGCCGCGCGCCGTCATCTGGCGCATGACATGGCCGATCAGCGCGCGAGCGAGCCCGCGTCCGCGGCAATCCTCCCATGTCGCGACGCCGCTGACCTCAGCCATGCCGGGAACGAGGATGCGCTGCCCCGCCATCGCAAGCAGGCGGCCGTCCTCGCGGATGCCGAAGAAGGGGCCGTAGCGATGCGTCGCCGGGCCCCAGGGGCCGGGCTTCGCATGGTCGGCGAGCGCGGCCATTTCGGAAGCATCCCCTTCGCCGAGGGAGAGAATGGCGGGTTCGCCGTCGCGCGGCGTGGGCGGCGGCCTTCGGCCACCATCTGCGCGAGGATAGCGCGCTTTACCTCGCGAGCGCCCTCGGGAACAGGCCAGCGTTCGCCCTCGACGATCCAAAGCTCGCCGCCATCGGGAATGAGCCCAGCAAGCGCCGCCTGTGCGTCGGCGCCCGTGTCGGCGGCGACACCGAACACGCCATAGCCACGGTCGATCCGCAGCGCGCGCGCATCGCCTTCGGCCAAATGCGCCTGGCGGCCGGTCAGCATCGACCAGATCGGGCGGTCGAGGGGGTGGGAGGTTTTCAAAGCCCCTCCCCTTCAGGGGAGGGGTTGGGGTGGGGCCATCGGTCGGGACGAGCGCCTAGTTCGTCCCGTAACATTTGCAAAACACCGTCCATATTGGTCAGCACGTCCTGATTGGTCACGCGAACAATCTTGATGCCCTCTTCCGCCAAACGATGATCTCTGATCCGATCGGCGTCCGCATCATGCGTATCCCCATCGATTTCTACGGCCAGATTCTTCCATGGACAGAAGAAATCGACGATGAATTCCCCAATAATTATCTGCCGGCGCAGCTTATAGCCGCTCAGCCTCCCGCCCGATAGATGCCGCCATAAGCGCTTCTCCGCTTCCGTCGGTTGCTGACGCATCTTGTGGGCATAGCCGAGCATGATGTCGTCGTGTTTTCTGCGGCTCATACCCCACCCCCAACCCCTCCCCTGAAGGGGAGGGGCCTAACAAGCCCTCACGCGGCCTCTTCCATCAACCGTTCGGCCTGCGCGCGCGCTTCTTCGGTCACCTCCGCTCCCGACAACATGCGCGCAATTTCCTCGCGGCGCCCGGCATCATCGAGCGCGCGGACGCTGGTGCGAGTGACCAGTCCGCCATCCGGGCCCTCGCTCGATTTGGCGATGATGAAATGTGCGGCGCCTTTCGCGGCGACCTGCGGACTGTGAGTCACCGCGAGCAACTGCTTGCCCGCGCCCGCCAGCCTGGCGAGGCGGTCGCCGATCGCGCTCGCGACCGCGCCGCCCACGCCGCGGTCGATTTCATCGAAGATGATCGTGTCGGCGCCGCCCTCTTCAGCAAGTGCGACCTTGAGTGCAAGAATGAAGCGCGAGAGCTCGCCACCCGATGCGATCTTGGCGAGCGGCGCGAAGGGTGCGCCGGGATTGGTCGAGATGAGAAATTCGACTCGGTCGATGCCGTCTGCGCCCCAGCGTTCGGCGGGTAGTCGCTCGACGAGGGTCCGGAAGTGCGCGGCATCGAGCTTGAGCGGCACGAGTTCGCCTGCGACAGCGGCGTCGAGGCGCGCCGCGGCCTTCGTACGCTGGTCGGAGAGCGCGCTCGCGGCATGGGTATAGGACGACGCGGTGTCGGCCACCGCCGCTTCGAGCTTTCGCCAGACCCGCGCTCCCCCCTCGATCGCGTCGAGCGCGCGGACGAGCCGTGCCGGCCAGCTT
>JACDQN010000228.1 GCA_015657575.1 Sphingopyxis sp. | reverse complement strand
GGGGGTTCGCGTCGTCGAGCAACGTCGCTCGAGAACCGCCAGCCCCCTCCACCGCCCTTCGGCCGGTCCCCCTCCCCGCAAGGCGGGGAGGATTTTTTCTACGCCACCGGCCCGAGCCGCTCGTCGGGTTCCAGCCGGATCAGCGGGCGTTTCCGCCCCGTCAGCTTCGCAAAGAAACGCGGCACCGGCGCATGTTCCTGCGCCCAGTTCCAGTATCGGGCATAGGCCGGGTCGGCGAGGAGATGCTTCTCCTCGGTCTGGCGCGCCAGTAATAGACCCCGCTGACCAGCCCCAGCAGGACGACATTGCGCACACCCTCGATCCAGCCGCCCGCGGTGACGAGGAAGGGCAGCGAGCCCACCCACCAACTCAGATTCTTCGAAATATAGGCCGGGTGCCGCGTGAAGGCATAGGGACCGTGGGTGATCACGCCGCGGTGCGTCAGGTTCGAAAAGCGGATGCCGAACGCCATCGTCGCCCAGCTATAGACCGCGGTGAGCGAAACCAGCACGACGCCCCAGGCGATCAGCAAGCCCTCGTGCCCCGCGAGCCAATAGCCCCAGTCCGAGCCATTGACCTGATAATCGAGCGGACCGCCGTTCATCAGGATGAAGGGCGGATAGCAGATCAGCGCCGCAACCCACGCCATGCCATAGGGATTGGCGGTGCGGATGTGCGAATCGAGCGGCTTCAGCGTCAATATATACCCCACCGTCGCGACATGGACGTCGACGAGATAGAGCAGATTGATCGCCCACAGGCCGGTCATATAGGGGTTCGCCAGCACCTCGCTCATCGGCACCGTCACCAGCGCCGCGAAATTGCCCGGCACGATCGACAGCATGAAGGCGGTGAAAAATCCCTTCACCGTCCAGGCGCGCAGATGATGCCCGATCGCGCGGCCGTCGACGGGTTGGCCGGGTGCCAGCAGCCAGCGGCCGAACTGGTAACAGCCGTCGCGCGGCTCGACCATGCGGCGGTCGAGCCACAGCATATAGGGCACCGACACAAGCAGCAGCCACGGCGCCACCTGTTCGAGCAGCTTCATCGAAAAGGCGTAATTGCCCTCCCAATAATAGCGCATCACCGCATAGGTGAAGGCGATCAGCGCCCAGGTCGCCCACAGGCCGGCGAGCTTGGTCAGGCTGATGTCGACCGTCTCGCGCCATGGGCGGCGCAGCGACCAGTCGATGCCGGTCGACGGATTGCGATGCACCTTGTCGACGAAAACAGACCAGAGCACCATCGGCAGACCGCAGGCGAGTACGCTCAGCACCGCCGAACTCGGGCCGTTCAGCGGCCCGCGGTCGCCCCAGTCGATCTCCAGCATCGCGGCGACCTCAGGCGCATAGCGCGCAAGAAGCAGATAGGAAAACAGCCCCGCGATCCCGACAAGACCAACGCCGGCGCTGACCGCCGAAGGCGGCCGCCGGGCGCTGACAGGCGCCTGTTCTTGCACGGCATTCGAGCCTTCGGCAGGGGTGATTTCGGGCATATGGGTCACCCCTTTCCCCTAGCCGGAAATGGTAAGCAAGCCGTCAATGTTAACGGGCGATTCGCCCGCGCAATTTCTGCCAAAATGGCACTTGTTGCACGGTCTGACACCGTTCACCGCGAGTCCTTTTCGACTCGGCGCGAGTCGCGGCGCAAAGATTCGCAAGCCGTCCGTCACCCTGTTAAGGCGCGCATCAATCGGGGCGGAGGGCTCCACAGAACAACAAGATGGGGTCGCCACTTGTCATCGAAAGCCTCGGGTCTGCGCGATTTGCGCCAGCGCGTCTCTGCGCTGTTTCAGGACCATGAAATCTTCGTCCGCACGCACGGCCATGTCCGCTTTCTGCGTGTCAGCGCCGTCTGGCAAAAGCGCGTCGCGCTGATTGCCGGCGCGGTGCTGATCGCTTGGGCTGCGGTCACGCTTGCCATCGTCATCAACCAGTTGCTGACCGCCGACGAACGCGCCGCGGTCGCGCAGCAGCAGGCCGCCGCCGCGGCGTCGGAAGCGCGCATCGCCAAATATCGCAACAATGTCGCCGAAACCGCCGCCGATCTCGAAGAGCGCCAGGAACAGCTCGAGCAATGGTCGAAGGTCCATTTCGGCGTCGAGCCCGGCGCGGTCACACCCGAAGCCGGCGCCGAGGCGGCACCCGCCGCCGAACCGGTCAAGACCAGCGCCGTCATCGACCCGAGCCTGCCCCCCGAAGCGCAGATACTCGCCCGCCTCGAAGCGCGGCAGGAAGCCTTTGCGACCCGCCTGCTCGCCGCAGTCAACGAACGCGCCGCCAATGCCGAAACCGCCGTCGCGCAGCTCGGGATGGACCCCAAGGCGCTCGTCCGCAGCGCGGCGACCGGCCGCGGTGGTCCGTTCATCCCCTATCGCGGCCGCATGGGCAAGGCGAAGGCGCTCGGTCAGTCGTTCGCCGCGCTCGAAGGCGCGCTGTTCCGCATGGAAGTGCTCGAACGCACGCTCGTTGCGGTGCCCTCGGGCAACCCCGCCGACGTGTTGATGATGTCGTCGGGCTTCGGCTATCGCAGCGACCCCTTCACCGGGTCGGGCGCGATGCACGCCGGCCTCGACTTCCGCGGCCCGATCGGCACCCCGATCCTCGCCGCCGCTCCCGGCCGGATCAGCTTCGTCGGACAGAAGTCGGGCTACGGCAATGTCGTCGAGGTCGATCATGGTCAGGGCATCATGACCCGCTACGCCCACTTGTCGGGCTTCTCCGCGAAGGTCGGCGCGCAGGTCGCCGCGGGTCAGCAGATCGCCAAAATGGGCTCGACCGGTCGCTCGACCGGCAGCCACCTGCATTTCGAAGTCCGTTTGAACGGCGTCGCGGTCAACCCGCGCCGCTTCCTGGAGGCCAAAGCCGATGTTCTCGAAGTTAAAGCCGACGCCCGACAGCGAGTCGGGTCCGTCGCTGCCGCCCGCGGTGCCCGCTAAGATGGCGACCGGCGCGCGTCACACGACCTTTTCGATCCTCGGATCGGACGTCGTCGTTACTGGCAATGTGTCGGCCAGCGTCGACCTGCACGTCGACGGCAAGATCGAGGGCGACCTGAAATGCGCCAACCTCGTCCAGGGCGAGGCGAGCGAAATCAAGGGATCGGTCGTCGCCGAAACCGCCAAGATCGCCGGCCTGCTCGACGGCGCGATCGAGGCGAAGACGCTGATCGTCCATGCCACCGCGCGGATCACCGGCGACGTGACCTACGAGACGATCACGATCGAAAACGGCGGCAAGGTCGAAGGCAAGCTGAGCCACCGCCGCCACGGCGCGATGGCCGCCAAGGCGCCGCCGCCGCTCGAAGTAGTCGAGAACAAGTCGGCCTCCCTCGGCGGCTGAGCCGGATTCGGGACCGGGTTTGACGGGGCCGCGCGGAAACGCGCGGCCCTTTTCCGTTGCGGCCGGATCAATCGCAAACCGCCTCGTCCGCGCCGGCGGGTGTCGTCCGGTTTTGGACATTGAAGGATTGAACTGATTTCCCCTCCCGCCTGCGGGAGGGGCAGCGAGACTTGGGCGCTTGCGCCCTAGTCGCAGCGGGGTGGGCCATCGCACCGTCGCCGCCCACCCAGCATCAGGTCGGATGTGCCCCCGGCACATCCTT
>JACDQN010000227.1 GCA_015657575.1 Sphingopyxis sp. | reverse complement strand
ATGAGCGGCTTGTCGATTTGGCACAGCGCAAACCTCCCGTGCCCCTCCACCACCCTTCGGGTGGTCCCCCTCCCCCTGCGGGGGAGGATCTTTACGGCAGCAACCGGCCGGTAGCCGTCTTTCATTTCTCGTCATCCGAACTTGTTCCGGGGTCCATATGGTGCGGACCAAGTCCGGGATGACGCATGTCTGTTGACGCCCGAAACCCAGCCTTGGGCGTTCGCTTCGGCGCCTTCCGGCTGCGACGGGTTGCGAACGTCTCGCAACGCGCGGTTTCTTGCCTCTTCCGGTTGACCTTTCCCCGCTTTCAAGGGCATAGCCGTGCACTCTAGGACATAAGTCCGGGTCGCATCCGTTGTGAGTTCGCCGGGGGGCTGGCGATAGGGGAAGGGGTGCCCGTGCGCGCGTTCGTCAGCATCACGGCCAGCAACAGCGATCGCGGCACCCGCCGCGATCCGGCGCGCGCATGAGCGAGCCGGTCAAGGTCGCCATCATCGGTTCGGGGCCGGCGGGGCTGAGCGCCGCGTCGCGCGCAGCGCAGCTGGGCCTGACGCACATCCTGCTCGAAAAGACCGACCATCTGTCGGACACGATCTTCAAATATCAGAAGGGCAAGCGCGTGCTCGCGACGCCCGAGCGGCTCGACCTCCGCTCCGACTGCCGGTTCGCCGAGGGCGCGCGCGAATATATCCTCGGCAATTGGGACGAGGATGCCGCGAACAACAAGGTGCAGGTCGCCTATCATGCCGACGTCGTCGAGGTGACGGGCGAAAAGGGGGCGTTCGCGATCAAGACCGCGAAGGGCGATGTTTTCCACGCCGAGAATATCGTGCTGGCGATCGGCACGCAGGGCAATCCGAACCGGATGCGCTGCGAAGGCGCCGACATGCCGCACATCATCTATCAGGTCGACGATCCCGAGGATTTCAAGGACAAGCATATCACCGTCGTCGGGTCGGGCGACGCGGGGATCGAAAATGCGCTCGGTGTCGCCGAAGAGGCGCTGGAAAACACCGTCACCATCCTCAACCGCTCGAAGGATTTTGCGCGCGCCAAGGCCAAGAATGTCTCGGACATGATGGAGGCGGGCGAGAATGGCTTCATGTCGATCCGCACCGAGACGCAACCGAAAAAGGTCGAGCCGGGCTGGCTGACGCTCGAAACCCCGAACGGCGAGGAGCGCATCCAGTGCGACGTGATTGTCGCGCGCCTGGGGTCGGTCGCGCCGCGCGGCTTCGTCGAATCGATGGGGATCGAATTCACCGGCCCCGACCGCGAAGCCTTTCCGAAACTGTCGCCGACGTTCGAATCGACGGTGCCCGGGATTTTCGTGATCGGCGCGCTCGCGGGCTATCCGCTGATCAAGCATTGTATGAACCAGGGCTATGACGTCGTCGAGTTCATCAATGGCAACGCCGGGCTGACCCCGGCCGACGAAAAGGATCTGGCGGCGATCTTTGCCGACCTGCCCGAAAGGAAGTCGGTCAGCGAATGGCTCGACTATCTGCGCACCCGCGTCAGCATCTTTGCCGACGTGTCGCCGCTGCAGATGCGCGAATTCATGCTCGATTCGAAGGTCGCTTTCTATCGCAAGGGCGACGTCGTGTTCGAGAAGGGCGAGCCTGGATCGTCGCTGTTCGCGATCGCCGACGGTTTCGCCGAGGTCGAGGTCGGTCCCGATTTCACCGTGCCGATCGAACAGGGGTCGATCTTTGGCGAGGTGGGCCTGATTTCGGGGCGCAAGCGCGGTGCGACGATTCGCGCCGGCGAGGACAGTATCTTCGTCGAGGTGTCGCGCACCGCCGCGCTCAAACTGATGGCGGCAGTTCCCGGGGCGAAGCGCGCGATCAACCGCATCTCGCTCGAGCGGCAGCTGCTCCAGATCTTCAAGGGCGGGCTGACGGTCGAGGATCTCGGTCCCGTCGTCGATACCGCCGAGGTCGAGCGCGTGCCCGCGGGCAAGGTCGTGCTGACCGAGGGCGAGCAGGGCGACGACGTCTACGTCATCCGCTCGGGGTCGATGGTGGTCGAGAAGGATATCGGCGGCAAGCCGATCTTCCTGCGCTATCTGCCTGCGGGCAGCTTCTTCGGCGAAATGGGCGTGCTGAGCGGACAGCCGCGCAACGCCACGGTCAAGGCGGCGGTCGGCGCCGAACTGATCAAGCTGACGGGCGAAAGCTTCCGCAAGATGCTGGCGGCGCGGCCGCAGGTGCGCGAGGCGACCGAGGCGGCGGTCGCCGAACGCGCGGCGATGAACAGCTTCATCGAATCGCGCAAAGCCAGCTATTCGAGTGCGGTCGATCTGTATTCGGACACCGCGAGCTTCATCATGAAGGAGGGGCTGGGCGAGGCGACCGACGCGCTGCTGATCGACGAAAATCTGTGCGTCGGCTGCGACAATTGCGAAAAGGCGTGCGCCGACAGCCACGAAGGGCTGTCGCGGCTCGACCGCGAGGCGGGCAAGACCTTCGCGCATCTGCACGTGCCGACGAGCTGCCGCCACTGCGAGCATCCGCATTGCATGGCCGACTGCCCGCCGAACGTCATCCATCGCGGCCCCGATGGGGAGGTGTTCATGGAGCCCGGCTGCATCGGCTGCGGCAATTGCATGCGCAACTGCCCCTATGGCGTGATCCGCATGGAGGCGGCGCCGCCGCCGAAGCCGAGCCTGCTGCGCTGGCTGCTCACCGGCTTCGGGCCCGGGCCGGGCGAACCCTCGCCCAAATGGACCAAGAAGCAATTGGGTGACGAAAAGCCCAAGAAGATCGCGGTCAAATGCGACATGTGCAAGGGGATCGCGGGCGGTCCGGCGTGCGTGCGCGCCTGCCCGACCGGCGCCGCGATCCGCGTGTCGCCCGAGGAGTTCCTGTCGATCGCGCGGCTCGACGAGGACACCGACTGATGGCGAGCCTGTTCCAGCGCCGCCGCAACAAGGCCACGCAGGTCGAGCGCGTCCGCGAGCGGCGGCACGAGGGCTTTCTGCGTTACGCGGGTTTCCGCTGGGCCAAGATTTCGGGCGGGCTGTGCCTGCTGATCATCGTGAGTTACGCGCTGATCGATGTGACGCCGCGGCACAATGGCGGCAGCTGGTACGGTTATACGCTGGGGACGATCGGCGCGGGGCTGATCCTGTGGCTCACCGCATTGGGCTATCGCAAGCGCAAGATGACGAGCGATCACTGGTCGCTGAAGGCGTGGACCTCGGCGCATGTCTATCTGGGGCTCAGCCTGATCGTCGTCGGCACCTGGCACACGGGGTTCCAGCTGGGGTGGAACGTCCACACGCTCGCCTGGGTGCTGATGATGCTGGTGATCCTGTCGGGGCTTTATGGCGTCATCGTCTATGCGACCTTGCCCGCGGCGCTGTCGAACAACCGCGACGAGATGACGCAGATGCAGATGCTGGAGGCGATCCGCGCCTTCGACCGCCAGCTGCACAGCGCCGCGCAGCCGCTGACGCCCGAGGATACGGCGCCGGTGCTCGCCGCGCTCGACGAGGACCCGTTCGCGGGCGGGATCGGGGCGCGATTGTCGGGGCGCTACCGCAATTGCGCGACCGCTGCGGCGCTCCGCACGCTGACGCTGTCGCGCAGCAGCGATACGGAGGCGCGCGAGAAGGTGGTCGGCTTGCTCAAGCAGAAGGAGGCGGCGCTGGCGCGGCTGCGCCAGCATCTCAGAATCCGCGGGCTGCTCGAAATCTGGCTCTATGTGCATGTGCCGCTGACCTTCGCGCTGATCGCGGCGCTGTCGGCGCATATCATCAGCGTTTTCTTCTACTGGTGAGGCGGGGACGATGAGCTTCATCCTGCGCCGCATCTCGACGACCAAGACGGGCAAGCAGATCGTCCGCGACCAGGCGCTGCCGGGCGATACGATCACGCTCGGTCGCGACGCCGGCAATGTCATCCATGTCGCGGACCTGGCGGTAAACCCGCATCATGCGACGATCAGCAGCGGCGACGGGCGTATGGTACGCGTCGCGGCGCAGGAGGGGTTGGGATTCGACCTCAATGGCCGCAGCGAGACGGTTGCCGATATCGACAGCGCCGCGGGCGCCGAGTTGCGCTTCGGCGGCCACCGGCTGACGATCGCGCGCGAGGATGACAAGATCATCCTGCTCGTCGAGCGCATCGACGAACTGTCGCAATCGTCGAAGGATGTCGACGAGGCCAAGGCCTTTTCGTTGCAGGGCGTGATGCCCGGCAAGCGGGTAGGGGCGTGGGCGTTCGGCGTGCTGATGCTGCTCGCCTTCCTGATCGGGCCGATCTGGGCGTGGCACAGCTACAAGAATGTCAACGAGCGCCCCGACGGCTATCACGCCGACAGCGCCTGGCTGTCGGGGCCGCTGTCGAGCGCACACGCGAGCCTGAAGAACGACTGCCAGTCATGCCATGTCGAGCCGTTCGTGGCGGTGACCGACAAGGCGTGCGTCAATTGCCACACCGGCGAGCACAAGGCGATGAGCATGGCGCATGCCAATGCGCCCGCCGCGATGCTGCTCGCCGCGCGCCATCCGCCGGGGGTGGGCGAAAAGATTCTCGCGGGTTTCGCCAAGACGTTCAACAAGCCGCAGGGGCGCTGCGTCGATTGCCATACCGAGCATGAAGGCGCCGGGCCGATGGCGGCGACGCCGCAGAAATTCTGCGCCGATTGCCACGACGGCATGCAGGGGCGGCTCAAGGCGGCGGGGCATCCGACGATGCTGGCCGACGCGAGCGATTTCGGCACCGGCCATCCCGAATTCCGCCCGCTCGTCCGTCCGGCGCCCGGCGGCAAGCTGGTGCGCACGACGCTGGCGAAGGGTGTGGTCGACTACAACGGCCTCAAATTCCCGCACGATGTCCATTTGCAGGCCACCGGCGGCGTCGCGCGCATGGCGGCGAGTTTCCGCGGCCGCTATGATTTCGGCAAGAAGCTGGAGTGCGAAAATTGCCACCGCGTCGAGGCCGACGGCGTGCGCGTGAAGCCGGTCGAGATGGAGCGCGACTGCGCGATGTGCCACAGCCTGGCGTTCGAGACCGTCGGCGGGGTGACCCGCACGCTGCGCCATGGCGAGCCCGATCAGGTCGTCGCCGACCTCACCGCCTATTATCGCTCGACCCCGCCTTCGCGCCCGCTTCAGCTGGGCGGGATGGAAAGGCGGCGGCCGGGCGCCTATGCCGAGGGGCAGGTGTACAACATCTATTTCAACGAAGTCGCGACGCGGCCGTCGCGGGCGCAGGATGCCGTCCGCGCGGTCTTTTCGAAGGGCGGGGCCTGTTACGACTGCCACACCATCTTTGCGCCGCAGGCGGGCAATAGCTGGCGGGTGGCGGCGGTCGACCAGACGCCGCGCTATCTGCAAAAGGGCTGGTTCGACCATGACGCGCACAAGGAAACCGCCTGCGCCGATTGCCACACCGCGGCGCCCGCGTCGAAGGCATCGACCGACCTGCTCGTGCCGGGTCTGCGCCAATGCCGCGACTGCCATGTCGGTGAAAACGGCGCGCGAATCGTCAAAGTCGAAACCGCGACCGAATCGCCATGCGCGATGTGCCACGAATATCATTCGGATGGCGGCAAACCCTGGATGCCGGCACGCCAGCGCAAGAAAAAGGTGGCCGCAACGACAAATCAACCTATTCCCGGTACCTATAGTGTGAGCCTGATCACAGGTCCGGAGGGCCGGGGTCTTTATGATGTGACGTGGCGCACACCCGCCCTGCACGGGGCTAGGCGGGGAGGGTGAGGTTTCAGGCGGCCGGGACCAGACCGGCCGGAGCAGGGGGCGGATATGCTGATCGCGCAGATCACAGATATCCATATCGGATTCGATCCGGACAATCCGGCCGAATATAACCGCAAGCGCCTCGACGATGTGCTCGACGTGCTCATCGACGGGCCGAACCGTCCCGACCTGCTGCTCGCGACCGGCGACATCACCGACCGCGGCGACGACGACAGCTATCGCCGGCTGGTCACCGCCTTTTCGCGCTGCCCTTTTCCGGTGTGGCCGAGCGTCGGCAATCATGATCTGCGTGACAATTTCCACGCGCGCTTTCCGGGCTTCGACGACGGCAACGGTTTCGTCCAATATGTGATCGAACTTCCCGAACTGCGGCTGGTGACGGTCGATACGCTGGAGGAGGGGCGTCATGGCGGCGCCTTTTGCCCGGCGCGCGCGGCATGGCTCGATGCCGAACTGGCGAAGGACCGCACGAAGCCGACCTATATCGTCATGCACCACCCGCCGGTCGAAAGCGGCATCGAGTGGATGAATACCCACCCCGACGAGCCGTGGGTGACCGCCTTTACCGATGTCGTGCGCCGGCATCCGCAGGTTCGCGGGCTGATCTGCGGGCATCTCCACCGGTCGGTGACGGTGGCTTGGGAAGGAAGGACGGTCGCAATCTGTTCGTCGACCGCGCCGCAGGTATCGCTCGACCTGAGACCGATCGACGAGGATCGTCCCGACGACCGCCCGATGATCGTCGCCGAGGACCCCGCCTATGCGCTCCACCGCTGGAACGGGCGCGAACTGGTCAGCTTCTACGACCATGCGGGGGCGCACACGATGCTCGCCAAATATGACGAGCGGCTGCAGCCGCTGGTGCGCGAATTGAAAGCCGAACGCCCGGCCTGACCGGTTTCAGCGATTGCTCATCTTTTGCTCATGACGCTCACCCGCCCGCCGGGTGAGACGCCGATCCTGTTCAACAAGGAAAGGCGGGATCATGGAAACCGAATTCGAACCGGGCCTCAAAAACCGAATCAACTGGCGGATCATCCTCTGGACCGCGGCGGCATCGCTTTTGCTGGTGCCGCTCGTCGCGATGCAATTCACGCCCGAGGTCGTCTGGACCGGCGGGGACTTCGTCTTCGCGGCGGGTATGATAGCGATCGCGGGGACGCTGTTCGAACTGGGGCTTCGGGCGAGCGGCAGCCTCGCCTATCGTGCTGGTGTCGGCGTCGCGATCGCCGCGGGCTTTCTGACGATCTGGATCAACGGTGCGGTCGGCGTTTTCGCCGATGAGGACAATCCGGCGAACCTTCTGTTCCTGGGCGTCATCCTCGTCGCGCTTGTCGGGGCGGTGCTGGCGAGCTTTCGCGCCGGCGGCATGGCGCCTGCGATGCTTGCGGCCCTTGCTGCGCAGGTCGCGGTCGCGATCGCCGTGCCACTGGCCGGATATGCCTCCCCCGGCGTGGAGGGCGTTTACGAGGCGATGCTGGCCGTCGGGCTTTTCGGCGGGCTGTGGCTTGTCGCGGCCTTGCTCTTCTTCCGGGCGCGCGGGCTAGGCGCCTGACGCGTCGAGGGCGCGCCGGGCGAGCGTCATCGCGCCGACGATGCACGTGCCGAACAGCGCGCCTTCGAGCGCTCCCGTCGCCAATTGGCTGGCCGGGCCAAGCCCCGCCTCGCCGAACAGTCCGCCGATCGCGTCGAGGCGGAGGCGCGAGCCCGGGAAATGCCGAACGAGGAGGTCAAGGCTGCCGGCGAGCAGGCGCCCGCCGAGCGCGACCGTCGCTCCGCCACCGAAGGCGCCGGCCATAGCGGCCATCATGATCGCGGTGCGCAGTCTCGGCTGGCGCCCCGCCAACCACGCGCCAAGCCCGACCGCGCCGCCGAGCAGCGCCCCTTCGGGAGCGCCGGTGATGTCTCCGGGCGTCTGGCCGAGCAGCAGGCCGAACGCGTCGACGCCCACCATCTTCACGAGGGCGCCGACGGCCAGCCCACCCATCGCCCCACCCGCGATGGCCCACCGCGGTTGGAGCGGCGCGGCATAGCGCGCCGCGGCGACACCGAAAGCGACGCCGGCGCCGCCGATCAGCGCGAT
>JACDQN010000226.1 GCA_015657575.1 Sphingopyxis sp. | reverse complement strand
TTCTTCGAATTCATCCAGCGCAAGAAGGATGAAGGGTTCGGCGAGGGCAATTTCACCGCGCTGTTCAAATCGATGGAAATGGACCAGATTCGCCGCGGTGCGCTGACCGTCGAGGAACCCGCCGAATGACCAGCCCGATCAAATTGGGCGGCGTCCATCACGCCGCCTATCGCTGCAAGGACGCCAAGGAAACGGTCGACTGGTACGAGCGCATGCTCGGCATGACTTACACGACCGCCTTTGCCGAGGATCATGTGCCGTCGACCGGCGAATATGATCCGTACATGCATGTCTTCCTCGACGCGGGGAACGGCAACATCCTCGCCTTTTTTGAGCTGCCGAACCAGCCCGACATGGGGCGTGACGAAAATACGCCGAAGTGGGTCCAGCACTTGGCGTTCAAGGTCGGCAGCTATGAAGAGCTCGTTGCGGCGAAAGAGCATCTGACCGCGAACGGCATCGACGTGCTCGGCCCGACGCACCACGGCATCTTCAAGTCGATCTATTTTTTCGATCCCAACGGCCACCGCGTCGAACTCGCGTGCGATATCGGCACCGATGAGCAATATGCCGAACTGAAGCGCGTCGCGCCGCTGATGCTCGAGGAATGGAGCCAGACCAAGAAGGCGCCGCGCCACGCCGACTGGCTGCACACGGCGGCGAACGAGTAGGTCCTGTACCCCGGCGAAAGCCGGGCCCACGAATTCGACGCGGCCATGGGCCCCGGCTTTCGCCGGGGTGCACGTCATCAGTGCCGGAAGTGGCGCATCCCCGTGAACACCATCGCGAGCCCCGCTTCGTTCGCGGCCGCGATCACCTCGTCGTCGCGGATCGAGCCGCCCGGTTGGATCACGCAGGTCGCGCCCGCCTCGACCGCGGCGAGCAGGCCGTCGGCGAAGGGGAAGAAGGCGTCGCTCGCGACCGCGCTGCCGACGGTACGCGCCTCGGCCCAGCCGTGCGATTCAGCCGCCTCGCGCGCCTTTACGGCGGCGATGCGCGCGCTGTCGCGGCGGTTCATCTGCCCCGCGCCGATGCCCGCGGTCGACCCGCCCTTGGCATAGACGATCGCGTTCGATTTCACATGCTTGGCGACGGTCCAGGCAAACAGCGCGTCGGTCAGTTCTTCCTCGGTCGGCGCGCGGTCGGTGACGACCTTGAGGTCGGCGCGGGTGATGCGGCCGTTGTCGCGGCTCTGTGCCAGCCAGCCGCCCGCGATCGTCTTGAGCATCAGCCCGCCGCGCGCCGGATCGGGCAGCTCGCCGGTCAGCAGCAGGCGGAGGTTCTTCTTCTTCGCGAAAACCGCGCGCGCGTCGGCGTCGGCTTCGGGGGCGCAGACGACCTCGGTAAAGATGCCGCTGATCAGTTCCGCCGTCGCGCCGTCGAGCGGACGGTTGACCGCGATGATGCCGCCGAACGCCGACACATCGTCGCATTTCAGCGCGGCGTCATAGGCGTCGGCGATCGTCGCGGCGGTCGCGACGCCGCACGGGTTGGCATGCTTGACGATGACGCAGGTCGGATCGGCTTCGCGGAATTCGGCGACCAGTTCGAGCGCGGCGTCGGCGTCGTTGATGTTGTTGTAGCTGAGTTCCTTGCCCTGCACCTGCTCGG
>JACDQN010000225.1 GCA_015657575.1 Sphingopyxis sp. | reverse complement strand
GCCGCGCAAACCTCCGTGCCCCTCCACCACCCTTCGGGTGGTCCCCCTCCCCCTGCGGGGGAGGATCTTTACGTCCGCAACCGCCCGATATCCGCCGATCGAGCCTCGGGTTTGCAAAAGATATGATTGCCAAAGAAAAAGGCGCGGAAGCCAGAAGCTTCCGCGCCTTTTCGATTCTGCCCGCTTAGTCGGCCGGCGTGGGCGCGGGCTCCGCGGCCGGATCGGCCGGCGCCTCGGCGACGGCGTCGGTTGCCGGGGCTCCCGCGGTCGCTTCGGCGATCGCGGCGGCAAACTGCTCGGCAGTGAAGCTGGTCGCGAGACCCTGCGGCGACATGAAGAAGGCGCTTTTGGGCAGACGCACATCGCCCTGGGCCGTGGTCACGCCCACTCCGTCCGCATCGACGAGCTTCACCTTCCCGACGACCGTGGTGCCGCCAGCGCTGCGGACATCGGCGCCCGGTTGCAGCGCAGCGTCGAGGGCGGCGCCGGCGGCGGCGGCCTGCTGTTCGATGCCCGCCAAAAGCTGGGCGACGGTGATCCCGAGTGCCGGGCCCTTTTCGCCCTGGCCGAACGACGTGATGGGAAGGCCGACCTGCTTGTCACCGAGCATCACGACGACGTTGGTGCCGTCGTTGGTCGTGACCTTGCCGATTTCGGCGCCTTCGGAATCATAAACGGTCGTTCCGACCTCGAGCTTGACCGCCGCGGTGGCTGCAGGCGCCTGCTGAGCAAGCGCGGGAGCGCCGGCCGCGGCCGCAAGACCAAGGGAGAGGGACGTCATCAAGCTTGCAAATTTCCGCATTATATCAAGACTCCTGTCAGTTGCGTTCGAGATGCGAACGCGCGGCCGCCGTCAAAGGCCATGCCAAAAATGGCGAACCGTTCGCCGTGCGGGATGAAGCGAGCGATGCCACGCCGCCATGCACACGCCGCCATGCAAGGCGCGGCGCACAGGGCGCGGCGCGCGCTCCGGCCCCGCGTTGACAGCGGGCAGGCTCGATCCTATATGGCGATCACACCTGATCGTCCGAGATAGAGCCCGACTTTGCGCGGCGGGCTGTACGGATAGGGCGTTCGGGATTTCGAGATGCGTTGGAAAGCTGCGGTAAACCGGCAACGGTTGGTCGCGGCCTTTTTGCGTATATCCTGCGCTCGCGAGCTATTTTATCAAGGCGAGACAATCACTTATGGCGACCAAGGCGAAGTCCGTGGGCAAGGCCCTCGAAGCAACCGCGACCAAGCGAATCCGCAAGCTGTTCGGGAACATCCACGAAGCGGTGGAGATGCCCAACCTCATCGAGGTGCAGCGCGAATCCTATGAGCAGTTCCTGCGCTCGGATCCCTCGATCGGTTATGTTTCGGGCCTCGAAAAGACGCTCCGCAGCGTTTTCCCGATCCGCGACTTCGCCGGCACCGCCGAGCTCGACTTCGTTCACTACGAACTCGAAGAGCCCAAATATGACGTCGAGGAATGCCGCCAGCGCGGAATTACCTATTCGGCGCAGATGAAGGTCACGCTCCGCCTGATCGTCTTTGAAGTTGATCCTGAAACCGAAGCGCGTTCGGTTCTCGATATCAAGGAGCAGGACGTTTACATGGGCGAAATGCCGCTCATGACGCAAAACGGCACCTTCTTCATCAATGGTACCGAGCGCGTAATCGTGTCGCAGATGCACCG
>JACDQN010000224.1 GCA_015657575.1 Sphingopyxis sp. | reverse complement strand
CTGGCTCTATGCGCGCCAGCATCCGGGCGAGAGCATGGCCGAATGGTGGATGGAAGGCGCGCTCGAAAAGCTCACCGATCCCGCCGACCCGCATGCGCGCTCGCTGCGCCGCAAGTGCCGCTTCCACATCGTCCCGAACATGAATCCGGACGGCTCGCGCCGCGGCCATCTGCGCACCAATTTTGCCGGCGTGAATCTCAACCGCGAATGGCACGAACCGAGCGCCGAGCGCAGCCCCGAAGTGCTGTGCGTGCGGAATGCGATGGACGAAAGCGGCGTCGACTGGGCGATGGACGTTCACGGCGACGAGGCGATCCCCGCGGTCTTCCTCGCGGGGTTCGAGGGCATCCCCTCGCTGAGGCCCGGACAGATAGACAAATACAAGGCGTTCGAGGCGGCGCTCGCCGCGAACACCCCCGATTTCCAGGTCGACCTCGGCTATGCCGAATCGGCGCCGGGGCAGGCCAATCTGTCGATGTCGACGACCCAGCTCGCCGAACGTTTCGGCGCGGTGTCGATGACGATCGAAATGCCGTTCAAGGATAATCGCGACCTGCCCGACCCGGTGCAGGGCTGGTCGCCCGAACGCTCGAAACTGCTCGCGCACGCCTGTCTCCAGACGCTGGACCAGATGCTGTGACGGGTGCGGGCGGCGGTTGGCGGATCGTCGAGGACGATCTGTCCGGCGCCGCCATCCGCTCGCTGCTCGAACAGCATTTCGCGGGCATGCTGGCGAACTCGCCGGCTGGAAGCTGCCACTTCCTCGATTTCGATGGTCTGCGCCGCGATGATGTGACCTTCTGGTCGATCCACTGCGATGGCGAACTCGCGGGCTGTGGCGCGCTCAAGATGCTCGACGGCACACATGGCGAAATCAAGTCGATGCGCACCCATGACGCTTTCCTGCGCCGCGGCGTCGCCGCCCGCATGCTCGACCATATCCTCACCGAAGCGCGCAGGCGCGGGGTAAAGCGGCTCAGTCTCGAAACGGGGTCGAGCCCCGCCTTCGAACCCGCGCTCGCGCTCTACCGGCGCTACGGCTTCGCCGATTGCGAACCCTTCGCCGACTACAAGCCCGACCCCTTCAGCCGTTTCATGACGCGGAAGCTCTAAGAAATTTTCACGCGAAGACGCGAAGGCGCGAAGAAAATGGATCGGGCCGATAGGCCCTTCCCCATCCATCGTCGCGGCAAACGCTCCGTTGATGGAAAGAGCCGCTTCGCGGCCAGCGCAACTTCTTCGCGCCTTCGCGTCTTCGCGTGAAACAAATAGAAAACGGGGCCCGGAAGGGACTCCGGACCCCGCATCGTCAAGCCGAAGCCGTCGCGCGCGCTTAGGCGGCCTTTCTGTCCTCGATCACCGGCTGGGCGCCGCCGATCGCGATCTTGTGCGGCTTCATAGCCTCGGGCACTTCGCGCACCAGGTCGATGACGAGCAATCCGTCGGCCAGGTCGGCGCGGTCGACGCGCACGAAGTCGGCGAGCTGGAAGCGGCGTTCGAACGCGCGCGTCGCGATGCCGCTATAGAGCAGCTGGCGCCCCTCGCCTTCGGCCACCGGCGCCTTGCGGCCGCTGACGGTCAGCATATTCTGCTGCGCGGTGATATCGATCTCGTCGCTCTTGAAACCGGCGACGGCCACCGTGATGCGGAAATGGTCGTCGGCGATTTTCTCGATGTCGAACGGCGGATAATTTTCGGCGCCCGAACCGCCGGTTTCGAGGAAATCGAACAGTCGGTCGAACCCGACGGTCGAACGGCGATAGGGGGTCCAGTCGAAGCTGTTACGCATGGTCTTTCTTCCTTTCAAAAAAGCGAAGTCAGGGACCGCGGTGCCATACCGCGATCGCCACCCGGCCCCGTGTCGGCGGCCGGATGCGGTCAATCTGGGTGCAGCTGAAACCATTTCAAGAGGGGCGTTGGCGTTTGCGGAAAAGCCGCGCTAAAGGGCGGCAACCCTCCTCCAGCGCAAGGATCCGAAATGCCGCAACTCATCCTCATCCGCCATGGCCAGTCGCAGTGGAATCTCGAAAACCGCTTCACCGGCTGGTGGGATGTCGATGTCACCGAAAAGGGCGCGGCCGAGGCATGGGCGGCGGGCGAACTGATGAAACAAAAGGGCATCGCGCCCGACACCTGTTTCACCTCGGTCCAGACGCGCGCGATCAAGACGCTGAATCTGGCGCTCGAGGCGATGGGCCGCCTCTGGCTTCCGGTCACCAAGGACTGGCGCCTCAACGAACGCCATTATGGCGGGCTCACCGGGCTCGACAAGGCCGAGACCGCGGCAAAGCATGGCGACGAGCAGGTGAAGATCTGGCGCCGCAGCTTCGACATCCCGCCGCCGCCGCTGGGCGCCGGCTCCGAATGGGATTTGGCGAGCGACCCGCGCTACGCCGGCATCGCGATTCCTTCGACCGAAAGTCTCAAGGACACGATCGCGCGCGTGCTCCCCTATTATGAGGCAGCGATCGTGCCCCAGCTCGCTGCCGGCAAGACGGTGCTCATCTCGGCGCATGGCAACAGCCTCCGCGCGCTCGTCAAGCATCTCTCGGGCATTTCGGACGCCGACATCACCGGCCTCGAAATCCCGACCGGCCAGCCGATCGTCTACGAACTGAACGACGACCTGACCGCTCGCGAGCGTTATTACCTCAGCGAGCGGTGAAGCCGAGGCTCGACTCCAGGTGAATGATAATCCCGGCGAAGGCCGGGATCTCACTGGTGCTTTCCAGATCCAGGTCGAGATCCCGGCCTTCGCCGGGAGGAAGAGAGGTTAAACCGTCCCCGTCACCGTCAGCTGGAAATAGCTGCCGAACCCGCGCCGGCGGCTTTCCGAAAAGGCGATCGGCCCGCCGCGCCGGTCAACGAAGACGGTGCGGTCGAACCCGTCCTTCATCGTCGCGAGATTGCGGTACGACAGCTTCACGGTGAAGCCCGCGACATTCTTGTGCTCGACGAATGCGGTGACGAACGGGCCGACCGTATATTCCTTCTCGATCGTGTCGAGCCGCAGCCCCGGCGCATAGCGCTCGTCGAAATAGCCCGCCCCCCACGCGAGGTTCGATCCCGGAATATCGTGGCGCAGGCTGAGGTCGACGATATAATCCTGCCCGAAACTCTGGTCGCGCCACAATCCGGTCAGCGGATCGCGCACCCGGTTGCGGCGCCAGGTCATGTCGGCGTTGATCCGCGCCCCCTTCCACCCCAGCGGATCGAGCAGCAGCGTCGCCTTCGAGCTCACGCGATAGAGGTGCGCGGGCGGCAGATTGCCGCGCCCTTCGGTCGTCGGCGACAGCGGGATCTGGTCGACCAGGTCCTGCGCATAGGCATAGGCGAAGGCGACCGACGCATTGCCCCAGCGCCCCATGTCCTGCACGAACTCCAGCTCGCTGCGGTTGACCACCGGCGGCACGAGCAGGCCGTTGCCGGTGTTGCCCTGCTGGTTCGCGACATCGACCGAGCTTGCGAAGTCATAGAAATTGAGCTGGTCGATGCGGCGCTGGACGAACCAGTTGATCGTCGTCTTCGCCCCGACCTTCCACGCAAACGCCAGCTTGCCCTTCGGCCGCACGAAGCTGCGCGACAGCCCGCCGGGCCCCGACGAGGTCAGCTCGCTATATTCGGCGCCGAGGTTCAATTGCGCGGTCAGGTTGGACGCGAGCGCGCGGCCCCAGGTCAGCGACGCCTCGCCACGCTTTTCCTCGACCTTGGTCGTCTCGCCGCCGAAGACGACGGGCACGAACTGGCCGTTCGCCTGCAACACGGCCAGCTCGGCATCGACGTCGAGCGTGTTGTACGCGCCCTCGATCGCGACTTGCCAGTCGGTGCCGCCCGCGGTGCGCCAGCTATATTCGCCGCGCAGGATCGACTCGCTCTCGTCGGCGGTCTGCCGGAAGCGGTCGCCGCTGCGCCCGCCGACCTCGCGGTCGACGATAAAGCTGCTTTCGGTGGGGCTATGCTCGAAACGGTAGAGCGTGATCAGCTTCAGCCGGCCCTTGCCGAGCCCCAGCTCATAATCGCCGCCGATGTCGTAATTATGTTCGTCTTCCTGGAAGCGAAACGCCTCGGTGACGCGTCCGTTCGCCGGCCGGGTCGATATGCTGTCGACGGCTTCGGTCAAATTCTGGAGCTGCCCGCCGGCGTTGAAATTCCATTTGTTGCCGTTCGCGGTCGTGCGCGACAGTGCCGCCGACAGCCGGGGCCGGTCGCCATCATAGGCGGCGAACTCGTCGCGCGTGAACAGCAGTACGCCCTGGCCGTCGAACACGCGCTCGGGCCCCCAGTGGCCGTTGCGGTTCGCCTCATTCTTGAGGCTCAGCGTCAGATTGGTGTCGCCTATCTTGCCCGCGGTCGAGATTTCGCCGTTCAGCCAGTTATTCGCAAGCCGCGGCCGCCATTCGGGCTGCCAGCGCAGCGTCGTCTTGAACCCGCCGCCCCGCGCGCCGCTTCCCGCGACCAGAACGACATTCGCAACCTGCCCGGTCAGCCCCGGAACATTGAGGCTCGCGCCGTCGACGATGTCGATATAGGCGACCTCGGCGGCGGGGATGCGCGACAGCGCCGTGCGCGCATCGGTCGACTTGTTCGCGATGCGCTCGCCCCCGATCAGCACATTTTCGGTCGCCTGCCCCAGACCGCGGTCGCCCCCATTGGTGCCGGTGACGATCAGGAAACCCGGTATCTTTTCGACCATGTCGAGCGCGGTGCGCGGGGCGAAGCGGGCGAAGTCGGCGGCATTATAACGCCCGGCGCCATTGGCCGGCATGGGAATCGCGGGCGGGGCGTCCCCGCTGACCTCCTGCGCCACCGCCGGCGACACCGACAGCGTCGCAAGCGCGCACAGCGACGCATCCCAGGCAAACGCCCGCATAACCCCTCCCGGAAAATCCCTCGGACGAACGGATTCGCCTCCGCGCCCACTTTGGTGACAAAGAACCGGAATTGATGCGGGGGATCGACCAACGGCCAGCGGCGGTCGACTGGCAGCGTCAGTCGCGCAGCAGCTCGTTGATGCCGGTCTTCGCACGGGTCTTGGCATCGACGCGCTTGACGATGACAGCGCAATAGAGCGACGGCCCGGGCGTTCCGTCGGGCAACGGCTTTCCCGGCAGCGAACCCGGCACGACGACCGAGTAAGCCGGAACTTCGCCGACGAACACTTCGCCCGTCGCGCGGTCGACGATCTTGGTCGATGCGCCGAGATAGACGCCCATCGACAGCACAGCGCCTTCGCGCACGATCACACCCTCGGCCACCTCGGCGCGCGCGCCGATGAAAGCGCCGTCCTCGATCACCACCGGCCCTGCCTGCAGCGGCTCGAGCACGCCGCCGATCCCTGCGCCGCCCGACAGATGGACGTTCGCGCCGATCTGCGCGCAGCTGCCGACGGTGGCCCAGGCATCGACCATCGACCCCTCGCCGACATAGGCGCCGATGTTGACGAAGCTCGGCATCAGCACCGCGCCCTTGCTGATAAAGGCGCCGCGGCGGACGATCGATCCGGGAACGGCACGGAAACCCGCGTCGCGGAAGCGATTCTCGCCCCAGCCGGCGAATTTCGACGGCACCTTGTCCCACCAGGTCGCACCGCCCGGGCCGCCGTCGATGATCTCCATGTCGTTGAGGCGGAAGGACAGCAGCACCGCCTTTTTGAGCCATTGGTTCACTTGCCAGCTTCCCGACGTGTCGCGCTCCGCCACGCGATAGCTGCCGTCGTCGAGTCCCGCGAGCGCCGTCTCCACCGCATCGCGCACTGCGCCCTGCGTGGTTAGCCCCAGCGTCTCGCGCGCATCCCACGCGGCTTCGATCGTGCTCTGCAGGTCGGTGGTCATGAAATTCCCCAAGGTAACGGCAATGAATCGAGCCAGTCGGCGATATCGGTCGCGTGGAAATCGACATGCTCCGGCAGGTGGTCGCGATGGCCGCTTTCGCTGCCATTGTCCAGCCACACGGTCGTCATGCCGAGGGCTTTTGCAGGAGTCAGATTGCGCGCCATATCCTCGACAAAGACGCTCTTGGCCGGATCGACGCCAAGGTGCGCGATCATCATGTCATAGGCGGTCGCGTCCGGCTTCGGCGTATATCGTGTGATCCGGATATCGCAGATGCCGTCGAACAGGTCGGCGATCCCGCGCGCTTCGAGCACGCGCGCGGCATAATCGGCATCGGCGTTGGTGAAGATCAGCTTGCGCCCGGGCAGCCGCTCCAGCCCGGTGCGCAGCCGCGCGTCGACCGTCAGCCGGTCGAGCGCGATATCGTGGACGTCGATCAGAAAATCCTCGGGGTGCACCCGTGATGGCGCATCAGTCCGGCCATCGTCGTGCCATGGTCGTGAAAATACTGCTTCTGCACTCGCCGCGCCTCGACGGCGTCGACATTCAGCAGCCGCATGATGAAGCCGCCCATCCGTTCGTCGATCAGGTCGAACAGCTTCGCCGACGGCGGATACAGCGTGTTGTCGAGATCGAAGATCCACGTATCGATATCGGTCAGGCGGTGGGGCATGCGGCGGCGCTTACCGGCGGCGTCGCGGATGGGCAAGTTGCATACATATGAGCCCCGTCACCCCGGACTTGACCCGGCGTCCCGCTTGGACTTCAAAACAGCGGGACCCGGATCAAGTCCGGGGTGACGACACATAGACGACAGGGGACGCCAAATGAAACCGACAACGCTCTTCCCGTTCCTTCTGCTCGGTATCGCATTCGCGACGCCCGCACCGGCACAGACGGCGCGCACCATCATCCACGCCGGTCACCTGATTGCCGAACCCGGCAAGCCGGTCAGAGGCGCCTCGACGATCATCGTCGAGAACGGTCGCATCGTGTCGGTCGCCGACGGCCATCAGCCGGCGGACCTCGGCGCGGCGGTGATCGACCTCAAGGACAAATATGTCCTGCCGGGCCTTATCGACAGCCACGTCCACCTCACCAGCGACGCGGGCGGCCTTGCCGGTCAGCTCGAGGAAATCACGCTGAGCCCGGCGGCGCAGGCCTTCAATGCCGAGGTCAACGGGATGAAGACGCTCCGCGCGGGTTTCACCACCGTCCGCAACCTCGGTGACGGCGATGGCGCGACGCTCGCGCTGCGCGACGCGATCGCGGCGGGCAAGGTGCGGGGACCGCGCATCGTAGATGCGGGCAACAGCATCTCGGGCAGCGCGGGGCATATGGACGGCTCGCTCGGTTATCGCGACGAGCTGCGTCCCTTTTTCGCGGGCGCGGGCAACACCTGCAACGGCGCCGACGACTGCCGCCGCGCGGTGCGGTTGCAGGTCGGGCGCGGCGCCGACGTGATCAAATTCGCCTCGACCGGCGGGGTCAACAGCCGCATCGGGGCCGGGCTCGGCAAGCAGATGTTCGACGACGAGGCAAAGGCGATCGTCGACACCGCGCATATGTTCGGCAAGAAGGTCGCGGTCCACGCGCACGGCGCCGATGGTATCAGTCTCGCGATCGATGCGGGGGCCGACTCGATCGAGCATGGTACGATCCTCGACGAAGCGACGATCGCGGCGTGGGCGAAATCGAAGACCTATTATGTCCCGACGCTTTCGACCGTGAACGGCTATAAGGAACGCATCGCCGCGAATGCCAACGCCTATGCGCCCGACGTGCTCGCGAAGATTCAATGGCGCATCGCGATCACCGGCCAGAGCCTCGAACAGCTCGTGCCAAGAGGCGTCCGCATCGCCTTCGGCACCGACGCCGGCGTCTCGAAGCACGGCCGCAACGCCGACGAGTTCGAACTGATGGTCCAGCACGGCATGACCCCGGTTGCGGCGCTCAAGGCCGCGACGGTGAACGCCGCCGACCTGCTCGGCCTGTCGAACGACATCGGAACGATCGCGCCGGGCAAGAGCGCCGACATCATCGCGGTGACGGGCGACCCGATCGCCGACGTGACGGTGCTGAAGAAGGTCGATTTCGTGATGGCGCGGGGGAAGTGGTCGATTGACCATTCCAGATCTCTCTGTCGCGAAGCGATGGGGAGGGGACCGTCCGCATAGCGGATGGTGGAGGG
>JACDQN010000223.1 GCA_015657575.1 Sphingopyxis sp. | reverse complement strand
GATATGGCCGAATGGGGCGAGCTCGACGGTATATATGGCCGCTTTTTCGGCGAAAAACCGGCCAGCCAGAAGCGTCGTCCCTACCGCCCCCCTCCATTTCGGTTTTCGGATCGAGATCGAAGCCATCGCGCTGGCAACGACCGATGCGACCTAGCGCCTAATCGCCGTCGAAAGCGATCAGCGTCTCGCACGCCAGCCCGGCGGCCTGCAGGCGCTGCGAGCCGCCAAGATCGGGCAGATCGATGACGAACAAGGCCGCCCCCACCTCGGCCCCGACGCTGCGCATCAACGCCGCGGTCGCCATGATCGTCCCGCCCGTCGCGAGCAGATCGTCGATCAGTACGACGCGGTGGCCCGGAAGCACCGCCCCTTCATGCAGTTCGAGGCGGTCGACACCATATTCGAGTTCGTAATCGACCCCGATGGTCACGCCGGGCAGCTTGCCCGCCTTGCGAACCGGGACGACGCCCAGCCCCATCGCGGTCGCCATCGCCGCGCCGAACAGGAAACCGCGCGCCTCGACCGCGACGATGAAGTCGGGACGATAGGTTGCCGCACGCTCGCTCAGCCGGCGCACGCTTTCGGCGAACCGGCGGCGTCGCCGATCAGCGTGGTGATATCGCGGAATTGAATGCCCGGTTTGGAAAGTCCGGGATGGTGCGGACGAGCGATGCGAGATCGAGGTCCGGTCGAGGCGGGAGGGCGATCATGGTAACGGTCGCCCTCCCCTATATCCTCAATGCTTCTTGTCGGCCCAGATGTTCCGGTACGACAAATAGGTCAGCACGGTGAAGATCAGCAAGAAACCGAACACGGCGTAACCGACCTGGATGCGCTTGATCAGCTTGGGTTCGGCGGTCCAGACCAAGAACGCGCTGACATCGGTCGCCATCTGCTTCACCGTCGACGGCTTGCCGTCGGCGAAGGTGACCTGACCGTCCTTGAGCGGCGGCGCCATCGCGAGGTTGAGGTTCGCGAAATAGGGGTTGTAGTGCAGCCCCGTGCCCGGCTTCAGCTCTGCCGGCAGGTTCGCGGGCGGGTTCTGGTAACCGGTCAGCAGCGAATAGACATAGTCCTTGCCGCCTTCGCGCGCCTTGGTGATCAGCGACAGATCGGGCGGCAGCGCATTGTTGTTAGCAGCGCGCGCGGCCGTTTCATTGGCGTAGGGCGACGGGAAATAATCCGACGGCAGGCCGTCGCGCGTCGCCGGCTCGCCGGTGTCGGGGTTGATCGAGGGAACCTGGAAACCCTTGGCGAAGGTCTTGATCTGACCTTCGGTGTAGCCGAGATCCGCAATGTCGCGGAACGCGACATGGTTCAGGCTGTGACAGGCCGAGCAGACTTCCCTGTACACCTGCATCCCGCGCTGCAGCTGGGCCTGGTCCCAGTGCGGCAGGACGACACCGTCGCTTGCCAGCTTCAGGTGACGCGGGTGCTTGTGAAATTCGTGCGCGACATTGGGTTCATTGCTGAGCGGCGTCGTGAAGATCGCGAGCACCAGCGCGGTAATGAAACCGAGACCGACGAGAAAACCGAGCGGGCGAACCATGGCTTTATCAGCTCCTATTGAAGTCCGGCGCTCAGGCCGTGGCGTCCGACGATGTGTCGGCATGCTTGGCGAGAACCGCCTCGGTGATCGAATTGGGCATCGGCAGCGGACGTTCGATGCGCGACACGATCGGCAGGATCACCAGGAAGTGGGCGAAATAATACATGGCGCCCAGCTGGCTGAGGATCACATAGGGCTGCTCCGCCGGCTGCATGCCGCAGAAACCCAGCAGGAACACGTCGGCGACGAGGATCCAGAAGAAGATGCGGTACAGCGGACGATAGTTTGACGACTTGACCGGCGAGCTGTCGAGCCAGGGCAGGAAGAACAGCAGCGCGATCGACGCAAACATCGCGATGACGCCCCACAGCTTCGCGTCGATCCACAGGAAGTTGAAGGTGAAGGCCTTCAGGATCGCGTAAAACGGCAGGAAGTACCATTCGGGCACGATGTGCGCCGGGGTCGAGAGCGAGTTCGCCGGGATATAATTGTCCGGGTGACCGAGCAGGTTCGGGCTGAAGAAGGTCAGCGCGACGAAGACGAGCAGGAACACGCCGACGCCGAAACCGTCCTTCGCGGTGTAATAGGGGTGGAACGGGACGGTGTCCTGTTCATCCTTCACCTCGATGCCGGTCGGGTTCGACGAACCCGGAATGTGCAGCGCCCAGATGTGCAGGATGATGACGCCCGCGATCACGAAGGGCAGCAGATAGTGCAGCGAGAAGAAGCGGTTGAGCGTGGCGTTGTCGGGAACGAAGCCGCCGAGCAGCCATTCGCGCACCGGTTCGCCGACGAGCGGTATCGCCGAGAAGAAGCCGGTGATCACCTGCGCACCCCAGAAGCTCATCTGACCCCAGGGAAGCACATAGCCCATGAAGGCGGTCGCCATCATAAGAAGGAAGATCACGACGCCGAGCAGCCACACCATCTCGCGCGGCGCCTTGTACGAACCGTAATAAAGGCCGCGGAAGATGTGCAGATAGACGACGATGAAGAACATGCTCGCGCCGTTCATATGCGCATAGCGGATGAACCAGCCCGCGTTCACGTCGCGCATGATATGCTCGACCGAGTTGAAGGCGACGCCCGCATTGGCGGCATAGTGCATCGCCAGCACGATGCCGGTGATGATCTGGATCGCCAGCGCGGCGCCGGCGAGGACGCCGAAGTTCCAGAAATAGTTGAGGTTGGCGCGGAACCGGATAGCCGGCACCGATAGCATTATAGACAAGGCGCGGCAGCGGCAGCTTCTCGTCCAGCCACTTCATCAGCGGCTGTTGCGGTTCGTAGTTCTTGGCCCAGGGAAAGCTCATCTTATCTCGCTCCTCAGCCGATCGTCACGACGGTGTCGCTGGTGAATTCATAGGGCGGCACGACCAGATTCTTGGGCGCCGGCCCTTTGCGGATGCGCGCCGCGGTGTCGTAGTGCGACCCGTGGCACGGGCAGAAATAACCGCCGAAATCGCCCTTGTTCTCGCCTTCCGCGGCGCCGAGCGGCACGCAGCCGAGGTGGGTGCACACGCCCAGCGTGATCAGCCAATTTTCCTTGCCCGGCTTGGTCCGCTGGTCGATCGTTTCGGGATCGCGCAGATCGCCGAGCGGCACGGCCTTGGCCTCGGCGATTTCCTTGGCGACGAGATTGCGCACGAACACCGGCTGCTTGCGCCAGCTGGTCTTGATCGCCTGTCCCGGCTGGATCGCCGAAATATCGAGCTCGGTCGTCGACAGCGCGAGCACGTCGGCCGAGGGATTCATCTGGTTGAGCAAGGGCAGAACCACTGCCGTCGCGCCGACACCAGCAAAGCTGACCGCCGCGATGTTGATGAAATCGCGGCGTCGAACCCCGTCTTCGATTCCGGCGGTATGTTCGGTTTCACTGGCCATTCGATTGCCCTTGCCTGGCTGAACTGACGAATTTTCTCGGGAAGAGCTTGCCCTGTTGCGCGCACGCGAAATGGCGCAACCCGGCGGCCCCTCCGGGAATTGCGGGCCTGATAGCCGGACATCCTGGGCTTGCCAACAGGCAATTTCCGCTTGTGCGACCCGACAAAGGCGCGAGCGCGAAACAGCTCGATTCCGCGCGGGCCAGCAGCTATGCCGCGGCCATGGAAATCGCCCTGTTTCAGCCGGATATCGCGGGAAATGTCGGCACGATATTGCGTACCGCGGCCTGCTTCGGGGTGCCCGCGCACATCATTGAGCCTTGCGGTTTCCCCTTTGGTGACGCGGCGCTCAAGCGCGCCGGGATGGACTATGCGGTGCGCGCCAATGTGCGGCGCCATCTCGACTGGGACGCCTTTCGCCAATGGTCGCTGATCGGCGGACAGCGGACGGTCTTGCTGACGACGGCAGGCGCGACGCCCCTCCCCGCCTTTTCCTTCCTCCCCGGCGACGTCCTGCTCTTCGGATCCGAAAGCGCGGGCGTTCCGCATCATGTTCACGAAGCCGTATCGGCACGCGTTGCGATTCCGATGCAGGACGGTTTTCGATCCTTGAATGTCGCGGTCGCGGCTGGCATCGCGCTCGCCGAGGCGCTCCGGCAAACGAAAGGCTTTCCCGCATGATCTCGCTCGATCCCCAGCAACAGGCTGCACGCAGCTGGTTCGAATCGCTGCGCGACCGCATTTGCGCCGAATTCGAGGCGATCGAGGCGGAGGCGGGCAGCGACGCGCGCTTCGATTATACGCCCTGGGACCGCGAGGCCGACGGTGTTGCGCCGGGCGAAGGCGGCGGCGGCGTGCGCGGGGTGATGACGGGCCAGGTCTTCGAAAAGGTCGGGGTCAATGTCTCGACCGTCGGCGGCGAGTTCGCGCCCGACTTTGCCGCGTCGATTCACGGCGCTTCCGAGGATCCCAGCTTTTTCGCCACGGGCATCAGCCTGGTCGCGCATATGGCGAACCCGCATGTGCCCGCGGTGCACATGAACACGCGCTTCCTCGCCACGACGCGGCGCTGGTTCGGCGGCGGCGCCGACCTTAACCCGCCGATTCCCTATGTGGAGGACACCGACGCCTTTCACGCGCGGCTGCGCGCCGCCTGCGCACCGTTCGGGCCCGACGTCTATGAACGCTATGCCAAATGGGCCGAAGATTATTTCTATATCCCGCATCGCGGCGTCCATCGCGGGGTCGGCGGCATTTTCTACGATCATCTCGAATGCGGCGACGACGCCGAATTCGATCGCAATTTCCAGCTGACGCAGGCGGTCGGCGAGGCCTTTCTCGACATTTTTCCGCAGATCGTCCGGCGCCGCATGGGCCTGCCCTTCACCGAGGACGAGCGCGAGGCGCAGCTGATCTGGCGCGGGCGTTATGCCGAATTCAATCTCGTCTACGACCGCGGGACGCTGTTCGGGCTCAAGACGGGCGGCAATATCGACGCGATTCTGATGAGCCTGCCGCCGCTTGCCAAATGGAGCTGACGCAAGAAGGGCGCTCCGTTTCCGGAACGCCCTCTTGATAGCAGCCCTGTCGGGTCAGGCGAAAACGTCCGAGCCGCTTTTCGCGCTGATGCAGCGATAGACCGCCGCCGGCATCGACACCGACACCAGGATCGTGGGTACATAGACTACGATCACGAACAGCAGCACCCCGATGAACGATCCCGCGCCCGCACCGGGCGCCCCCATCATCCCCGGGCTCATGCCGCCGAACAGCATCGACATGATGAAGGCGAAGATGAAGAACAGGATCATCATGATCAGGTTGAAGCCGACGATCGTCCATTGCGAGGCCCCGGTCAGGCGCCACGATTCCATGAACGCCGAAAAGGGATTGGACGACCGCTCCACCGCCATCAGCGGCCCGGCGACCGACAGGCGGCCGAAGAACCACAGGAAAAAGACGATGATCGCGATATAGATCAAGGCACCGAAAAAGATCAGGCCCGGCCCCGCCCCGCTGGTAGCCAGGCTTTCGATCGACATGCCGCTCGCGCCGAAAACGGCGAAGGCGAGCAGGCCGATGATGAAGAGAAAAATATACATCAGGATGACCGTCGCTATATAGACGACCATCATCGCGACCATATAGGCCGCTCCCGCACCGAGCCCCCAGCCGACATCGCCAGCCGGATCGCCGCCGACGAGGCCCGATCGCCAGATCAGCAGGCTGGCCGCGAACACGATCGTCCCGGCAATCAGCGCGAAGAGGATGATTTTTGCAAAGACGCCGATAGCTGCCGCAGGATCGCCCTGCGACATCATCATCGAACTCATCGCGCTTCCCAGCAGAAGCCAGCCAAGCAAACAGGCGAGCACGACCGCGCCCCCGAGCCACATCAGCATCTGCATCCAATTGGCCTTCAGAAACGCGATGGTTTCCGAAATCGCCGCACCGATACTCATCTTGATCATGACGTTCCCCCTTTTTGCCTAACCTGTTTTCGTCCGTGCAACCCCTATATTATCCGAATGATACTCAGCTAAAAACGTCCGACGATGTCGCCGTGACGAACTGGCGATAGATGGACGCGAGAACGGCGGTGTTCAGCAAGCCGAAACCGGCCGATATGGCGGAATTGATCATGCTGCCCAGCAGATGCCCGATGGATCCCCGATCGCCGAACAGGCTGGTGACGCTTCCGGCCAGGGCGGTGACGATCAGCAATACGATCATGAACAGGATCACGAAGAAAGCCACGCGCCACCCGTTCCCTCGCGTCAATTGCCAGCTGCCCTGCAAGGCCGCGAGGGGGTTTTTGAGATTGCGATCGGCGATAAGCGGATAGACCGCGGCGAGCCGCCCGATCAGATAAATGGCGGGAATGATCAGCAGCAGCAGCGCGAAGCCGAACAGGATGCTCTGGATGATGAACATCGCGACGAGCGTCGGAATCATCACGAAGGCGAAGGTCAGGGCTTCGCCGACGCTGGTGCCCGAACGGGCGAGCCAGAGCCGCAGGATGGCCAGCGAGCCGAGCGTCGATGCGATGGAAATCGCCAGGAGCCAGGGAAGCTGTTGCCGTATGTCCGCCATCAGCATCGTCATGACCTGATCCGGCCGCGCGCCATCGGGCGGCGTCAACGGCGTCGGCCCCAGCAACGCGAGCGCCACGCCCGGCAGAAAGAAGAAAATGCCTGCGAGAACGCCGGTTAAGGGAAGATAGGCTTTCACGAGCGTCGTCGTATCATCCCATGCAGCGCCCATGTCGAACTTGGCCATCGATACCCCTTTGTTTATATTGGCAGGCGCCGCCGAAACTGACGATATTATGCCAATCTGTCCAGCCCCGTATCCAATCGGCCGGCCGGCTTGCATAGCACGCGACAAAGGGCCAGATAGCCGGCGCAATGAACAGCCCGCCCGCCCCCCAATGGACCGTCTCGCCCGGCCTCACCGATTATGCCGCGGCGCTGGCCGATATGGAGGCGCGCGCCGCCGCCATCCATGCCGGCACGGCCAGCGAGCGGCTCTGGCTGCTCGAACACCCGCCGCTTTATACCGCCGGCACCAGTGCCGATCCCGCCGAGCTCCTCGATCCCCGCTTTCCCGTCTTCGATGCCGGACGCGGCGGACGTTATACATATCACGGACCGGGCCAGCGCGTCGGTTATGTCCAGCTGAACCTCGCCCGGCGCGGGCGTGACGTGCGCGCCTATGTATCGGCACTCGAAGGCTGGGTGATCGACGCGCTCGCCGAGCTTGGCGTCGCGGCGCGCCGTGCAGAGGGGCGTATCGGCATCTGGACCGACGATCCGCAGGGGCGCGAGGCCAAGATCGGAGCGATCGGGGTACGGGTGAAGCGCTGGGTGACGCTCCACGGCTTTTCGCTGAACGTCGATCCCGACATGACCCATTTCACCGGTATCGTCCCCTGCGGCATCGCTGAATTTCCCGTCACCAGCCTGGCCGCACTGGGCAAGGGGGCGGGCTTTGCAGAGGTCGACGCCGCGCTCGCGGCAACCCGGACCCGCTTCCTCGACAAGCTCGGAACGAGCGATTAGGAACGGCGCATGACCCGCATCCCGATCACCGCCACCATCCTCCTCGCGCTCGCAGCTTGCGGGGGCGACCCGCAAAGCCAATCGACGACCAAGCTCGATGCGGTCGAGGTCCAACCCGGTACGATCAGCGATTCGATGATCATCCTCGACGATGCGGCGAGCGACGGCACGGCAGTCGACAACAGCATTCCCGGCGAAGAGGGCAAAAGCGACGCTGCCAAGAGCCCGGACGGAAACGACGCCGAAACCACCGGCGACGACAGCGCCGACGCCGAAAATCCGGATGCGGTCGAGCTTCCTGCGGGCGGCGCCAAAAAGGCGGCTACAAGCGAAGCGCCGGCAAAGAAGAGCGAATAAGCGTCAGCGCAGTCCCAGGCTCTTGTGCGTCTGAAGCGACAGGCGCCAGCGCGGGTCCGCCATCACCAGATCGATGCACGCCTGCACATTGGCAGCCGCGTTCGGGTCGTCTAGCGGCTGGACGAGCCGATGCGCAAAATCGAGCTCGGCGAGCGCGGCGATGTCGCTGCCCGGCTGCGGCCAGACGAGTTTCAGTTCGTCGCCGCTCCGCTGGACCAGTTCGCTACCCGCCTTGGGGCTGACGCAGATCCAGTCGATGCTGCGCGGAACGGCGAGGCTGCCGTTGGTTCGATCGCGATGTGAAGCCCTCGGCATGAAGCGCGTCGATCAGCGCGCCATCGACCTGCAACATCGGTTCGCCGCCGGTCAGTACGACATAGCGATTGTCCGCATGCTCGCCCCAGCTTTCGGCAACGACGCCCGCCAGCGCTGCAGCGCTTTGATATTTGCCGCCGAGGGTTCCGTCGGTGCCGACGAAATCGGTGTCGCAAAACCGGCAGATCGCCTTCGCGCGGTCCTTTTCGCGTCCCGTCCACAGGTTGCAGCCCGCAAAGCGGCAGAAGACTGCCCGGCGCCCCGCCTGCGCGCCCTCCCCCTGCAGCGTGAGGAAGATTTCCTTGACGGCATAGGCCATCGGTCAGGCCCGGACGGCGTAGCGCGTCGGATCGGCCCGCCCTGCATCGGCAAAGCCCTTGCTGCGCAGCCGGCAACTGTCGCAGAGCCCGCAGTGCAGCCCCTGCGGCGTCGGATCATAGCAGGACCAGCTTTCGCCGGCATCGAGGCCCAGCCGCGCCGCCTCGGCCGCGATGTCGGCTTTCGTCATATGCTGCAGCGGCGCGTGGATGCGGAATTCGACGCCCTTGTCGCCGTCGCGCGTCGCGAGGCGGGCGAGATTTTCGAACCCCGCGATAAATTCGGGGCGGCAGTCGGGATAGCCCGAATAATCGAGCGCATTGACGCCGATCACGATGTCCTGCGCCTGCCGCGCTTCGGCAAGCCCGAGGGTCAGCGACAGGAAGATCAGGTTGCGCGCGGGAACATAAGTGATCGGAACATCGTCGCCCACGCCCGCTTTAGGAACATCGATGTCGGCGGTCAGCGCCGAACCGCCGAAGCGGCGGAGATCGAGAGGCAGGACGATATGTTCGGCTGCTCCGATGCTCTTCGCGATGCGCGCCGCCGAGTCCAGTTCGACACGGTGCCGCTGGTTATAGTCGACGGTCAGCGCAACGATGCGCGCGCCGCTTCGCGCGCGAGGCCCGCGCAAACCATCGAATCGAGTCCGCCCGACAAGAGGACGATCAGGGTTTTTCCGGCAAGATCCTGCATCGGCGCCAGATAGGCCCGCGCGAAAAGGCGTGCAAGGGGCGCTTGCTGCGCCGCACAAAGAAAACGGGCCGCGCGGCGGCTGCTGCACGGCCCAGTTCGGCATCATGCCGTTAGGGAGAAGAAACGCACCGGAGTGCGTCGCAAGCCTGCAAATATCAGCGCTTGGTTAATATCGCGTTACGAACGCACCGATCAGCATCCACCCGTCCGCCGCGCTTCGATCGCTTGCGAGAAGGGACGCCCATCGGCGATACCCTGCGTATCGATCTGGACCAGCCGGTTGGTTTCGCTGCGGATCGTCGTGCGCCATGGCCGGCGCCGGGCGAGGTGTGAATGCACCGTGACCGAGTTCGGCGTGTCTTCGATGATGTAGCGCGAACAATTGGCGCGCGGGTGATAGATCTGGATCATCCGCCGCGCGTCGCCGAGGCATATCGTCTGCGGAGCCTGGGTCTTGCCGCGCTCCTGCATTTGCCAGCTGCCCTTTTCGAGCCGATCGAGCATCGCCAGCGAGGGCGCCTGCGCCGGCACCGCCGATGCTCCGGCGAGCGCGCACGCCAACAGCGCGCATCGAAACAAGGGAGAGAAGATCGCCATTATCACCTTATCCGTTGCCCGTCCGTGCCGGACGAAATTGCGACCCCGTTGCCGTTTAGCTAGCAAGCCCGGATCGCGATTTCAACCGTTTGGCGCTGGATTGCCCCGGCTCGTCGCCGGCGCTGCCGCGATCGAGATCAATGATGGGTGGCGATCTCTGCCAACGGAATCGGGAAAAGGCGCGAACAAAAGGCGCAATCGACAACGATGTTGCCCGTTTCATCCGCCATGTCCTGCCGCTCGGTCTCGGGGAACTGCGCCAGCACTCCGGCGAAATAATCGGTGCTGCAGCGGCAGCCCCGCGAGACGGCGACGCCGGCTTCGACGCGGACTTCGTCTTCGTGGAACAGGCGCCAGGCCAGCGTTTCGAGCGAATGGGCGGGATCGGTCAGTTCGTCGGGCTTCAGCGTCGCGGCGATCGTGCGGGCGTGCTCCCACTCGGGATGATCATGACGCACATGCAGCCGGTCGCGGCCAACTTCGCCTTCGGGCAGATGCTGCAAAAGCAGCCCGCCGGCGACGCAGCCCGCCTCGGCATCGTGCCGCGCGGCAAGTGTGATCAGGCTCGGGATCTGCTCCGACTGCTCGAAATAATGCTCGGCTGCATCGCCGATCGACGAACCTTCGAGCGGAACGATGCCCTGATAGCGTTCGCCCGTCGCGTCCTGATCGAAAGTGATCGCGAGAAAACCTTCGCCGAACAGGGCGAACAGCGTCGGGTCGGAGCCGACTTCCGCCAATCGTTCGGCATCGAACTTCAAATAGCCGCGCAATTCACCGCCGCGATAATCGCACACGAGCAGTTCGACCGGACCCCCACCGGTCTGCGCCTGCAGCGTCATCTGGCCGCCGTCGGCCTTCAGCGTCGAGCCGAGCAGCACCGTCAGCACCAGCGCCTCCGCGAGCAGCTTTTCGGCGACGGGCGGATAGCTGTGCGCCGCCATGATCGTGTTGAGCACCGGGCCGAGCCGCACCAGGCGCCCGCGGACGTGCCGCTCGGCAATGGTGAAGACTAATGGCTGGTCGAACCAGGTTTCGATCGTGTCGCTCATAATTTCCCAAGCGCCCAAAGCAGGACGGATTTTTGTGCGTGGACGCGGTTCTCGGCTTCGTCCCAGACGCGCGATTGCGACCCGTCGATCACCGCATCGACGACTTCCTCGCCGCGGTGCGCGGGCAGGCAGTGGAGGAACAGCGCATCGCCCTTCGCCCCCGCCATCAACCGTTCATCGACCTGATAGGGCGCCATCGCCGCCAGCTTGTTGTGGGCATGCTGCTGCCCCATCGACACCCAAGTATCGGTGACAACCAGATCGGCACCGGCCACCGCCTCGCGCGCGTCGCGGACGATATCGATGCGGGAGCCCTTGGCACGCGCGGCTTCGACGAAGCGCGCTTCGGGCTCATAGCCCTGCGGTACGCCCGCGCGGACGTGGAAACCGAACAGCCCCGCCGCCTCGATCAGCGAGGCGAGGACATTATTGCCGTCGCCGAGCCACGCGAGTTCGAGCCCCGGCAGCGCCTTGCCGCTCTCGACGATCGTCAAGAGGTCGGCGACGATCTGGCACGGATGCGACAGGTCGGTCAGCCCGTTGATCACCGGCACGCTGGCATATTCGGCCAGCTCCTCGACCTTCGCATGATCGTCGGTGCGGATCATGATCGCGTCGGCGTAGCGCGACAGCACCCGCGCGGTGTCGGCGATCGTCTCGCCGCGGCCGAGTTGCGTCGTGCCGGCATCGAGGATCATCGGCACGCCGCCAAGCTGGCGGATCGCGATGTCGAACGAGGCGCGCGTGCGCGTCGAATTCTTTTCGAACACCATCGCCAGCACATGATCGGCGAGCGGCTTGTCGGCGTCGGGCTTCGCCTTCGGCCAGCCGACGCGCGCCGCCTTGCGGTCGATCGCATCCGAGAGCATCGCGGCGACCGCATCGCCGCCCGCGTCGGACAGGTTGAGGAAGTTCGGCATTATGCCCTCCGTTCCACGGGAACGGAAACCATCAGGCCTCGGGCGGCGTATAGCTCGCCGCCCCCGCCGACAATTTCTCGATACATTCGGTGATATGCGCGTCCTCGATGTTGAGCGGCGGCAGGATGCGGATGACATTGTCCCCCGCCGCCACCGTCAGCAGCCCGTGATTGTCTCGCAGGTGCGCGACGAAGGCGCGGCTGTCGCTCTTCATCTTGACCCCGAGCATCAACCCCATGCCGCGCACGCTGTCGAACAGATTGTCGTGGTTCGGAATCATTTGCTCGAGCGCGCCGCGCAGGCGGTCGCCGGTCGCCTTGACGCCGTCCAGGAAGCCGTCCTCGAGCACGACGTCGAGCACGGCCTGCCCCGCCGCCATCGCCAGCGGATTGCCGCCGTAGGTCGAGCCGTGCGTGCCGATCACCATGCCGCGCGCCGCCTTTTCGGTCGCGAGGCAGGCGCCCATCGGGAAACCGCCGCCGATGCCCTTCGCGCTCGCCATGATGTCGGGGGCGATGCCGAACTGTTCATAGGCATAGAGCGACCCGGTGCGGGCGACGCCGCACTGGACTTCGTCGAAGACCAGCATCAGGTCGCGCTTGTCGCAAATGTCGCGCAGGCCCTGGAGGAAGGGCTGCGACGCGGGGCGAATGCCACCCTCGCCCTGCACCGGCTCGATCAGGAAACCGGCGGTGCTGTCATCGACCAGGTCGAGCGCCGCGTTGAGATCGTCGAACGGCGCATAGGCGAAACCGGGAAGCAGCGGGTCGAAGCCCTTGCGCAGCTTTTCCTGGTTGGTCGCCGAAATCGTACCGAGCGTGCGGCCGTGGAAGGCATTGTTGAAGGTGATGAGCGTATGCTTGTGCCCATTGCCCGCGCTCGAATGATAGGCGCGCGCGGTCTTGATCGCGCATTCGACCGCTTCGGCGCCCGAATTGGTGAAGAAGACGGTATCGGCGAAGGTGTTTTCGACCAGCCGCTGCGCATAGGCTTCGCCCTGCGGGCTGCCGTAGAGGTTCGACACATGCATCAGCGTCGCCGCCTGATCCTGGATCGCCCTGGTCAGATGCGGATGGCCGTGGCCCAGCAGGTTGACCGCGATGCCGCTCGCGAAGTCCAGATAACGCTCGCCGCGCTCGCCGATCAGATAGGCGCCCTCGCCGCGCACCGGACGCACACCGCACCGGGGGTAAACGGGCATCAGCGGCGTGATCGACATGTCGGGCACCTTTCAAAAAAAACACGGCAGAAACGGAATGGCGCGCAATAGGGCCCGCATCGGGACAAATCAATGGCGTCGATCGCCCTTTTGGGGGCTCCTCCGGCCCAGCTCGCGAAGCAACCTATTTCGAGCGCTTTCGTTGCTAGCGATGATCGGAAGAAAGACGTTCATGCACAATGCCAACAGATTCCCCGACGGTCTTGGCGAGGAGAACCTTCACGGCGGCCGGCTGTTCGCGCGCCATGCCAGCCCTCTATCGGTGATCATACTCGGCACGCTGCTGATGCTCGCCATGTTCGACGTCGCCGGGGGGCAGCCGTCGACGCCGGTCCAGCGCGACTTCGGCGCGGCGACATTAGCCGTCGACACACCGCGAACATTGCGCAACGGCGAGTTTTTCGAGACGCGCATCGACATTCATACCCGCGCCGATATCGAGGATGCGGTGATCGCGGTGACGCCTGATCTGTGGCGCGACATGACGATCAACACGACCCTGCCGTCCCCCACCGAAGAGAAGTTCGAAAAGGGGCTGCTGCGCTGGTCGTACGGACCGATGAAGGCGGGCGACACGCTGCACGTCAAAATCGACGGACAGATCAACCCGCCGCTTTTCGCTGGAACGTCGGGCAGCATTTTCCTTTATGACGGCGACCGACGCGTCGGACGGCTGCCGATCTCGATCAAGGTCTTCCCCTGATGGATATCGTGCTGCGCGCCACTGCGATGTTCGCTGTGCTCTTTGCGCTGCTCCGGCTGTTGGGGAAGCGCGAACTGGGTCAATTGACACCGTTCGAATTCGTGGTCCTTGTCGTCATGGGCGACCTCATCCAGCAGGGGGTAACGCACAATGATTTCAGCGTAACGGGCGCGACGCTGGCAATCTGCACCTTTGCCTTTTGGGGCGTTGTCCTCAGCTGGCTCAGCTATTTGTTTCCGCGACTCAAAAATCCGCTGGAGGGCCGGCCGCAAATCGTCATCCGCGATGGCGAGCTATGGGAAGAAAATCTGCGTCGCGACCGTCTGACCCGTGCCGAGGTCGAATCCGAGATGCGTCTCGCGGGGATCGCGCACATCGAGCAGGTCGCCTGGGCGATCCTAGAGCCGCAGGGCAAGATCAGCTTCATCAAGCGCGAGGCGGGCGACAGCCGCCAGAACGACCAGGGATCGGCGGCGAACTAAAGCGCTTTCGCCGCTTCCATCGCGAGCGCCACCGAATGTTTGCGCGCGTCATGGTCGTACATCGACGAGGCGATGATGATCTCGTCGACGCCGGTGCGAGCTTTGAACGCCTTGAGCCCCGCTGCGACATCGTCGACCGTCCCGACCGCCGAGCATTGCAGCACATGGTCGAGGATGGCGCGCGCGTTCGGCGGCAAGCTGTCCTTATAACCCTCGAGCGGCGGCTTCATCTTGCCGGGATTGCCCGTGCGCAGCGCGACGAACGCCTGTTGCTGTGACGAGGCGAGCAGTTCGGCATCCGCGCGCGTGTCGGCGGCAAAGACGTTGAACGCCGCCGCCGCATAGGGCTCCGCCAATTGCTCCGACGGCTTGAACTGGCGGCGATAGACGTCGAGCGCTTCGTCGAGGGCGTCAGGCGCGAAATGGCTGGCGAAGGCGTAAGGCAGCCCGAGCATCGCCGCGAGCTGCGCGCCGAACAGGCTCGATCCCAAAATCCAGAGCGGGACGTTCGTTCCTTCACCGGGCACCGCGCGAATGCCGAGGCGATCATCGCCGGCAAGAAAGGCCTGCAGTTCGACGACGTCCTGCGGGAACTGGCGCTCATCGCTCGCGAGGTTACGGCGGAGCGCGCGCGCGACGATGCCGTCCGACCCCGGTGCGCGCCCGAGGCCGAGATCGACGCGGCCGGGGAACAGCGCCTCGAGCGTACCGAACTGTTCGGCGATCACCATCGGCGCATGATTGGGGAGCATGATCCCGCCCGCACCGATGCGGATGCGCGACGTCGCCTGCCCGATATGCGCGAGCACGACCGCGGTCGCCGCGCTCGCGATCCCCGCCATGCCATGATGCTCGGCCACCCAATAGCGTTCATAGCCCAGCGCTTCAGCGTGCTTTGCAAGATCGGCGGCGTTGGCGAGCGACTGGGCGATCGTGCCGGCATCGGTCACCGGCACCAGGTCGAGAAAGGAGAGTTTCGTCATGCAACGGATATGCGGTCGGGGCACGGCGCGTTCAAGCTCTCCCCCGCGTCATTTCCGTTCTATGGCGCGGTCGCCGCGATCACAGCATGTCCGGCCGTACGACCGCCGAGGGCGGCGGCACATGTCCGGTTCCGGCAAAGACCTCGAGGAGCACGACGCGCGATCCGATGAAGACAAGCTCCTGGTCGCGGACGATCGCGGCCAGCCGACCGCTTTCGATCGGATCGGTCTGCGACCGCAGCGTCAGATTGCGCAATTCCGCGGGCGAAACCGTCTTTGGCCACCAATGCCCGACCGTCGAGCCGATGCGCAGCGACGATGCCCTCAGGCGGTCGGGCGCCTGCAACCAGCAATCGGGATCATGGGGCCTGTCGAGATAGCTCCCCATCAGCGGGGTGTGATAGCCGCCGTCCAACCGCAGCCGGCTCGCGCGCACCGCCATGCCGCCGCGCTTGTCCAGCGTGGCGAGGAAATCGACCATCAGCGCGCGCGGACCGACGAAATCGATCACCGTGGCGCGCGCCGGTCCTGAAGGAAGATCCGGTCGTCGAACTTGTCGCGAACGAGCGCGAGGACCGCATCGATGGTCCAATCGGACTCGCCGAAATCGACGCAGCAGGCGCTGACCCCCGCCGCCCGATTGCGCATCGCATGGTCCGCGACGTCGAGATTCAGTGCGTCGACCTCCGCCGGGAAATCGCGGGCGGTGAAAATCTCGGCCGCAAGCAAGCCGGGCTGGATCCCGCCCGAATAGCCGAGAATGCCGCTGACATCACCGCGCTTCAGCAGCATCGCGCGCGCCAGCATCGTGTAGAACGCATATTGGAAGTGATAGATATGGAGCGGGTCGTCGGATCGGCGAATGCGGCCTGCCAGCATCTCCGTCACGCTGGCGCGCAGCTTTGCTCGGTCGACCGGTCAGCCGCGGCGACGACGGGATCCCCGGCATAGCGCGACAGGCAATCGGCCCATTGCGGCGACGGCCGGATGGCTTCCCGCGGCCCCGCCGCGATGAAGCCGATGTACAGGATCATGCGCGCTCGATCCCCTGCATCGCGCGCGCATTGGCGATGGCGGCCGCGAGATAGGCCTCCGCCCCTTCGGCGCCGAGCATCGACGCGGCGGGTTCGTATCCACCCTCGCGATACTGGTCCGGCGTCGGCAGATAGCCGACATAATCATTGGCATAGCTGACGACCAGGCAGTCGCCGACCGCCGTCTCGATCGCACGCGCGGTGTCGAACAGGCATTCGCCGCCCATCGCCACGATCGGGAGCGCGCCGAGCCGGATCGTCTGGCTTTCGACGTGCAGACCGCCCTCTTCGTCCGCGCGGCGGCGCTGCTCGACCGACAGATAGGGATGCGGCCGCTCGCCGAACCGCCCGTCGGTCGTCCGCGATTCGATCGTTTCCACGGCCAGCGGGCTGGCCGACGCAAGCGCGCTTTCGGCGCAATCGGCCACCGCGCAGCCGACGTCGCGCATTGCGTCATAGCTGTTGTTGCCGCTCCAAATCCTGGGGTTGTTGTCCCCCGCCGCGCCGTTGAGGAACAACCACGTCCCGCCGCGGCGCGCGCCGAGTTCGGCCGTCGCGACCCCGCACCAGTCGCCGCTGACGACATGGCTGTCCGCACCCAGGATGACGGGATGCATCCCCGCGTGCACGATCCCGCCGAGGTCGCGGTCGCCGGCGGCAAAGGCGATCACCGACAGGCGCTGGTCGGTCGGCCCCTGTTCATGCGGTTCGCGATAGATGCGCCCCTCGACGGGCCGGCGCCGGTTGACGGCAAAGGGAAACGCCGCCTGCCCCCGCCGCAGAGTACAGTCGCGCATGTCCTGCAGCGCGCGATAGACGGTGCTGGCGATCGTCTGGGCCAGCCATTCGAGCCACCAGTCGGGAACCGGCGGGGCAAAGGCGTACCAATCGAGCGTGTCCGGCCCCGAATGGGTGTGGGTACAGGCGATCATCACATTTTCGGGGCGAACCGCCGCCGATCGCGAAATCAGGTCGCGCACGCGGCGGACGAAGCGGCGCGGCAGCCAGATCAGATCGTTCGACACGATCGCATATAAGGTGTCGCGGTCGGACAGTACGACCGCCTTCGTGAACAGGTCGTCGCCGACCGACGACGCGATGCGCGGCCCGCGATGCCCGGCCAGTTGGACGGGAAGCGGGGGCGTGATCACCGATTGGGCAAAGCCCGCCTTCATCCGCCCATCCTGTTGCCCGGCTTCCCGTTACGGGTCGATCGTCCTGTCATCGCCGCGTCGGCCGAATGTCTATAGCGTGATCGCATCGCGCGCAAACCGCTCGCGCAGATCGACGGGAGGGCGCGGTGCGCGCGGCTGCCCCGCCACCTTGTAGCAGGAAGCACATAGCGCGAAGGAGCGGCGCCCTCCGATCTCGAGCCGCTGGCGAAAGGCGGAGGCTCGCTCGACGATGGTCCGCATCGAATCGCGATGCAGATTGCCGAGGACCGCGTCTTCATGGCTGAGCTGCGTCAATATGCAGGGCGCGACCTCGCCCGTCGGGGATATGGACAGGCTGTAGCCCGCCCAGAAGCAGGCGCCGTCCGGCTGGGGCCCGCGGGCGTCCGCATGCCAGTGCGCCACGGGATCGACGGCGTCGTCATAGGTCGGATCAGATCCGTTGGCGACGATCGGCGTCACCCGCTGCCACACGTCGCACCGCGCGGCGAGGTCGAGGAATTCGGCGTCGTACATCGCCTCGTCGATACCCAGATCGAGCTGGTACAGGCTGACATGCGGCCAGGCCGCCTGTCCGCGATGCTGCAACAGCGACCGCCCGCCCCGCACGGCGCGCCGGAAACTGTCTTCGCCCCGATTGCTGTCGTGCGACGCCTGATTGCCGCCGTCGATCGACAGATAGACGAAGAAAGGCCGGTCGATCGCACAGAGCCGTTCGGCAACCCGATTGCCGAGCAACATGGCGTTGGTATGGAATTGCACCCGCGTATCGGGAAAATGATCGAGGACGATCTGCAGGATGTCGGGGAATTGCTTGTTCATCAGCGGCTCGCCGCGCCAGTTGAGGGTGATTTCGCGGATCACCGCGCCCGAGGCGACGATCTTTGCGCAAAAAGCGCCGCATCATCCGGCGAAAGGAAGTTACGCGCGTGCGACGGTCGGGTGTAGCAGAGCTCGCACGCGATGTTGCAAGCCTGCGACGGGTCCAGCCAGAGCCAGATGTCAGTACCGAGTTCGAACGTCATCGCGCGTCCTCTTCATCTCGTCCGTCGCGGCAGAACCCATTCTGCCCATGCTTTTTCCGACCATCGGCTCGCCAGCCGCGCCGCTAGGATCCTGACCCTAGCCCTGCGCGGGATCGCCGACCGCAACCGACTGCAATATCCGAACAACCTCTCCGAAAGTCGTCGCCTCCCACATTCGGTCGATCGTCTCTTCGGGAATCTGGACGCCCGACGCCTCTTCGAAAGCCAGCAGAAAATTGCCCATCTGGAGTGAATCGAGGCCCGAATCCTCTAGGTTGGCGCCATAATCGATCGCCGTCTGGCGATCCCCGAACATGTCGCGGGCCGCAACCGCGATCGCCGTGTCGAATGCCGCCTTGTCCAATATCCTCTCCCTCGCTGTTCCCAATGCTAGTCCGAACCCCGGCGGGCCACGCTGGTGGCTGCGATCTCGGTGACGAATTCATAGCGGTCGCCGCGATAGGCCGACCGCGTGAATTCGACGGGGCGCCCCTCCGCGTCGCGCGTCAGGCGTTCGATGCGCAGGATTTCGGAACTTTGCGCGATCGACAGCATCCCCGCCTCGGTCGGAGTCGCCAGTGCGGCGCGGATGCGCTGCGTGCCCGATACGGGAAAGACACCCAGCGCCTCGAACGCTTCGTAGAGCGAGTCGCCGACGGCATTCAGGTCCGGGATCAGTTCGGCCGGAACCACCGCATGCTCGATCGCCAGCGGTTCGCCATTCGCCAGACGAACGCGCGCCAGCCGCGCGACCTTGGTGTTGATCGGAACCTCAAGCGCCGCCGCTTCCTCGTCGGTGGCACTGGCATAGGTGCGCATCATCCACACGACGCCCGGATCGTCGCCGCGCGACCGCGCATCTTCCGAAAAGCTGGTCAGCATCGCGCCGCGCGCCTGAATACGCTTGCTGACATAGGTGCCCGAACCATGGCGGCGGAACAGCAGCCCTTCCTCGATCAGTTTCTGGATGCCCTTGCGGATCGTGACCCGCGACATGCCCATCCGCTCGGAAAGCTCGCGTTCGGAAGGGAGCGGTTCGCCCGGCTCCACCCCGCCGCTTTCGATATGTTCGCGCAGGTTGCGTGCCAATTGAAGATAGAGCGGCGCGTTGCTCTCCTTCAGTCCGGCAAGCTTGTCTCGCATGTTCAGTCCTTTCTCCACCCCATCTGAATATCGTCCATCAGGACGACCGCGATCCCATCTTCGCTTCGGGCGTCATCGGGGTGCATCCTCTCCGTTAGCATTTCAGACTTCCCAGCTTCAACCTTTTGGCACGCTATTGGTATGCAAATCGATGCGGACGAAACTCGCATCGTCCGACATTTTGGCGCGCGGATGGCTGGCGAGCGAGCCCGGCGCCTGCTCGAGATCGCGGAGCTGGCCATACCAATTGTCGAAATCCTCGCGGCGCTCGATCGCGAGCATGTCGGCGCGCGCGATCCGGTCGAACATGTCGGACAGGCGCAAGAAACCGTCGCTCGCCAGCGCCAGCTCCAGTTCGCCGTGCGGCAGTTCGATCCGATCGGCGTGCGCGACCGCTTCGGGTTGGAGGCCGAGCACCCAATAGCCCCCGTCGACATTCATATGGGCACGGTTCCGGACCAGCTGCGGCCGCATGGCCTCGAACAGGGCCTCCGAAGATATCGCAGGATTCGCAGCGACCAGGTCGCGCACCGATGCTTTGGTCAGCGCCTCGAACGCGCCGACATTGCCGCCGTCGCCATGCTGAGCGACCGCGTCGCCGTCGGCCTGACGATAGAGAATCTCACAATCGCCGAGCGTCGCCATCTCCACCCGGTCGGACAGCGCCCGCACGAAGGCGATCGCGGCGCTCGGCATCTCGTGCCGCCCGGCGGGTGGGCGCCGCGCCTCCGCGGCAAAGGCGGCCGCACAGCGCTCGACGACCGCCAGGAACAGGTCCTCGAACCGCATGTCGGGCTGGTCCGCCAGCAATTTGCGCAGCTCGTTGTCGGTGCTTTGCGCAAACCATTGCGCATCGCTGATGGGTGAAACCAGATTCTCGCCCACGCCCGACGCGCCGTCGATCACCCAGGCCGCTGTCCCGATATGGCCGACGACATCCTCGTTGGCGGTCCCGCCGGACCGTGTTTCGGCCAATCGGACGTTGAACATCGGGGCTCCGTTAAATAGACGCTACACGATCCGCGGCGGATATCGTGGCTTGAAGCAGTGGTATCATAGTGGTAGCATCCATGCAATATGAACGAGGGACGGAGAGCGAGATGCGCATTCTGGGTTTCATGAGCGGCACGTCGCTCGACGGCGTCGATGCAGCGATTTTGAGCTCGGACGGCGAGACGATCGAGGAATTCGGCCCGACCCATCTGACCGCCTTCACCGCGGACGAGCGCGCGGTGGTCAAGGAAGCGACCGAGCAGTTCGTCGAAACCGGCGGCGCCGAGCCCGGGCTTCTGGCCGAAGCCGACGCCATCATCGTCGATGTCCATGTCCGCTGCGCGACCACGCTCCTCGCGATGCCGGGCGCCGGCCAGATCGAACTGATCGGCTATCACGGACAGACCGTGCTCCACCGCCCCGACCGCGGGCTGACCATCCAGATCGGCGACCCGGCCCGGGTCGCGGCGACGCTGGGGGTCGACGTCATCGCCGACGTCCGCCAGGCCGACATGGCGGTCGGCGGCGAAGGTGCTCCGCTAGTCCCCGTTTATCACGCTGCGCTGGCGCAGAAGATTGGCAAGCCGGGCCCGATCGCCTTTCTGAACGTCGGCGGCGTCGCGAACTTCACCTATATCGGCAGCGATGGAGAGATCATCGCGCTCGATACCGGACCCGGCAACGGGATGCTCGACCTGATGATCCAGAAGCGCGGTCTCGGCCGCTATGACGACGGCGGCGTGCTCGCCGCCAGTGGCCGGGTCGATCAGGCGGTTCTCGATGGATTGCTGGCGCATCCCTATTTCAAGCGTCAGGGACCTAAGTCGCTCGATCGCTATGATTTTCCACTCGACGTCGTCGACGCGCTGTCCGATGCCGACGCCGCGGCGACGCTGGTCGCCTTCACCGCCCAGTCGGTGGCGCTCGGGGCGCGGGCGCTGCCCGAACGGCCCGACCTGTGGCTCATCTGCGGCGGCGGACGCCATAATCCGGTGATCATGAATGCGCTGCGCGATGCGCTCGGGACCTGCGAAAATACCGATGATTTCGGATTGCGCGGCGACTTTATCGAGGCCGAGGCGATCGGGTTCATCGCCGCGCGCTCGCTGCGCGGACTGCCGGTGACCTTCCCCAAAACGACGGGGGCGCCCGGCCCGACGACGGCCGGAAAGCTCTACAAGGCTCAGGCGGCGGCGCTGGCCTGATCGGAGGCGAGCGGCGCTGGCGGCGCGCCGCGCGACGGCTCTGCCGCGACGATCGTGCGCACCGCGTCGGCGAGCAGATCGAAATGCTCGATCGACAGGTCGGCACCCAGCTGGCTGGCGCACACGTCGGAAAAGCCGAAGCCGACCGCGATCGACGGCATCGCCGCCGCATGCGCGGTGTCGACGTCGACCGCCGAATCGCCGACATAGATCGCCCGCGTCCCGCCCGCCCGCGCGATGGCGGTGAGCAGGGGCAGCGGATCGGGCTTGCGCACCGGCAACGTGTCGCCGCCGATCAGAGCGGCGAACCGATCGGTCCAGCCGAGCGATTCGACGAGGCAGGCCGCCAGCGCCTCGGGCTTGTTGGTACAGATCGCGAGCTTGAATCCCATGCGCTGCAATTCGTCGAGCGCGGCGTCGAGCCCGGGATAAGGCAGCGAATTGGCACAGATATTGTTCGCATAATGATCGAGGAACACCGGGATCGCCGTACGGATCATTTCCTCCGGCGCATCGCCGCTCAGCGCCAGCCCCGCCTCTAGAAGAGCGCGCGCGCCTTGGCCGGCCAGCGCCCGGACGAGCAGCGGATCGACGACAGGGCGGCCCAGAAATTTGAGCGAATGGTTGAGTGCCGCTACCAGATCGGGCGCGGTATCGACGAGCGTCCCGTCGAGATCAAATACGATCGTGTCAATCCGGGTCGCCCGCATCGGCTGGCTGTGCCCGTGTCTTCGGCCCAAGACAAGAGCAATCGCGCATTCCATCCGCTTTCCCGCCCGGCCCGGCCCGGTCCGCAGCGTGCGCGCGAACGGTCGGACAAAGATGATCGACGCCAGATTGCCCGGACACGCATAATTGGTTATCATCTGGTACTAGAGCGGAGTGACCCACGGGACCGGGACGATCACGATCGGGACGCAGCGGAGGTGCTGGCCATGTCATCGCAAGAGACTCACCGGATTTATATCAACCACCGCCCGCACCCCGTCGACCGCGCGCGGCTGACCGGGGCGGAGCTCGCCGGGCTGGCCGGCGTCCCGATCGACAATGTCGTCGTCGAGCTGGAAACGCCCGCCGGGCTGCGCGAGATCGGGCTCGACACAACCGTCCCCGTCACCGCCGGCCAGAGTTTTCTCATCACCCGCCAGTTCATCATGGGCGGCGCGGCGTGACGGACGAGGCGGCCGGGAAGGCGACCGCGTTGCTGCGGTTCGCGCAGCCCGAATTGGGCGTGCTGATCGAAACGGCCCTCGCCGCACCTGATCCGCTCGAAGGCGGCAGCTTCGCGCTGTTCGGGTGGCGCGCGATGCCGGGATCGATCGTGCTGACTCTGGCTCAATTGATCCCGCCGCAAGCCGGCGAGATCGGCAATCTGGACGCCGCCGTGCGGATCAACCACCCCTATCTGCGGCGCGTCGCAGAGATCGCCCGATCATCCCGGCTGGCCGTCGGCTTCATCCATTCGCACCCGCGCGGCCATGCTCCGGCCACCAGCGACACCGACCGCGAGATGGACGCTTATCTGACACAATATCTCGCCGATTTCCTACCCGGCCGCCCCTTTGTCAGCCTGATCCTGTCGCAGATGGACGGCGACCTCGCCGTCGGCGGCCGCGTGCATGTCGATGGTGTTTGGCGCGAGATCGACCGCGTCGCCGCCGAACGCATGCCGCAGATGGTCGCCTGGCCCGGCGGCAGGCGCCCGCCCCCG
>JACDQN010000222.1 GCA_015657575.1 Sphingopyxis sp. | reverse complement strand
GGTGCGCTTGTCCTGCCGCGCTTCGAGCTGGCGTTCGACGACCATCTGCGTCGCGATGCCGGCATGATCCATGCCGACGACCCACAAAGCATCCTTGCCGCGCAGGCGTTCGTAACGGACGAGCACGTCCTGCAACGTGTTGTCGAGCGCGTGGCCGATATGCAGCGCGCCGGTTACGTTCGGCGGCGGATTGACGATCGTGAAGGGTGTCGCGTCGGGACGCGCGGGACGGAAGAGTCCACGGCTTTCCCATTCATGGGCCCATTTCGCCTCGATTGCGGCGGGATCGAACGTTTTTTCCATCGGCATAGCCGGGCGCCTTTGCCAGCCGGGGGCGAAGGCGGCAAGGGGGAAGCTGCCCACCCTTCGTCATGCCGGGCTCGACCCGGCATCCATTCCGCGGCGACGGAAAGGGACCCCGGATCAAGTCCGGGGTGACGAGAGTATGGAAGTGGGCTTACTTCTTCAGATGCTCATCCATCCAATTGAACACCGTCTGGTGCCACTGGACGCTGTTCGCGCCCTTCAGTACCCAGTGATTCTCGTCGGGAAAGACGAGCAACTGCGACGGAATGTTGCGGCGCTGGAGCGCGGTGAAGGCGGCGAGGCCTTGCGTATAGGGGATGCGGAAATCCTTTTCGCTGGTGATCACCAGCATTGGGGTCTTCCACTTGTCGACATGATTGACCGGGTTCCATTTTTCGGGATCGGTGCGTTCCCACCAGGGGCCGCCATGATCCCATTCGTCGAACCACAGCTCCTCGGTCTCGAACGCCATCGCGCGCAGGTCGAAGACGCCGTCGTGCTGGACGAGGCATTTGAAGCCATCGGTCCATTGGCCGGCGATCCAGTTCATCATATAGCCGCCATAGGAAGCGCCGAGCGCGCAGGCGTTGCCGAGGTCGAGCTGCGCATCCTGCTTGCCCGCCGCCGCAAGGCCGAGCTTCAGGTCTTCGAGCGGCTTGCCGCCCCAATCCTTGTTGATGCTGTCGGTGAAGGCCTGGCCGTAACCCGTCGAGCCGTGGAAATCGACGGTGACGACGCCATAGCCCTGCTGCGCGAAGAGGCGCGGGTTCCAGCGCGTCGACCAGCTGTTGCCGAAGCTGCCCTGCGGGCCGCCATGGACGATGAAGGCGACCGGCAGCTTCGCCGAGCTGTTCGCGGGCTTGAGGATCATGCCCCACACCTTGTCGCCGTTCGCTCCCGCAAACTGGAGGCGGTCGAGCTTTACGGGATCGAATTCGGCAAGCGCGGCCGCATTGACTTTGGTGAGCTGGCTGACCTTGCCCTTCGCATCGCGGACGAACAGGTCGGTCGGTGCAAGAGCGGTGTTGCGTGAATAGAGAAGCGCGCCGCCGGGAAGCGGCGTGACGTCGCCGATATTGCCCTCGAACGTTTCGGTCGTCGCCTTCAGCTTTTCGACCTTGCCGGTCGCCGCATCGACGCGGAACACAGGATGTTCGAGCGTATCCTGCGCGGTGACATAAAGAGCCTTGCCGTCCGCCGACCAGGCGATCGAGCCGACCGAGCGGTCCCATGCGTCGGTGAGCTTCTTCGTCTCGCCGCTTTCGAGATTGCGCAGCATCAGCACCTGCCGGTCGGCTTCATAGCCCGGGCGTGCCATCGCGGCATAAGCGAGCCATTTGCCGTCGGGCGAAGGCGTCGGGAGTGTATCGGTCGCCTGATTGTCCTGCGTCAGGTTAACCGGCATCATCCGGCTATCGACGAGCCAACTGTAGATGTCGAGATTGGTCGACATCGGTTCATTGCGGTCGGCCTTGCGCAGAGTGAAAAAGACGGTGCGGCTGTCGGCGCCCCACGCGAGCTCCTCGCCGCCGCCGAAAGGTTTGGAGGGGCTGTCTCCGATCAGGCCGGCGTCATCGCGCGCGCGGTCGTCGCCTTGCCGCCTTCGAGGTTGAAGACAAAGGGGCGGCTGTAGGTGCCGGGGGTTTCCCACTGGTCCCAGTGGCGGACGAAGCCCGCGCCATCCGTGTAAAGCCGGCCGGTTCCGGGGCCGGGCAGCGCACCCTTGTCCTTCGCATCGCAACCAAAATCGATGCATTCCTTTGCGATGTCGCCCCAGGCGAGCAGCTTCGTGGCGTCGGGCGAAATCTTGAAGCCCGAGACGTCGGCCTGGGTGTCGGTGACCTGTGTTGCCGCGCCGCCAGCCTTGGGGTCGGTACGCCACACCTGGTTTTTGCCCGACGCGTTCGAGAGGAAATAGAGGATGCCGTCCTTGTCGAAAGCGGGTGCGGTTTCATTCTTGCCCACGGTGTCGGCGATGGCGACGGGCTTTGCGCCCTTGGCATTGCGGTCGACGAGCCAGAGGCCGGTCGAACGCTTGTAAGTTTCTGCCTCGGTCTCGGTCATCTGGAACACGACCCAGCGGCCGTCGGGCGATGCGGCCGGCGCGGCGACGCGCTTCAGCGTCGCCAGGTCGACCGCGGTCATCGGGCGAGCGAAGGCGGGGGTGGAAAGAGCGGCGGCGAGCGCGATCGCGCTGGACAGGATATGGTTTCGCATGAAAGCGGTTTAGCGATGCGGCACTGGTGTTCAAGCGCGAAGACGCGCCAAATCGCGCTTCGCACTTACCAACTAAATTTCGCTGGCAGGCCGACACGAAAGGTCCCATCGGGCCGATCGAGGAATAAGAAGGAAACCGATGGTCCGCGCCATATTGCATACGGGTCGCCTGTTCGTGCCGCTGTTGGCGGGCGCAAGCCTGCGCGACCGCGTAATGGCGAGCATCGGGGCATTGATCGGGATCGGCTTTGTCGGGCTGACCTGCACCGCGCTGTTCCCCGCGTCGATGCCGTGGATCGTCGCGCCGATGGGCGCGTCAGCGGTGCTGCTGTTCGCCGTGCCCGCGAGCCCGCTCGCGCAGCCTTGGTCGATCGCGGGCGGCAACGGGATTTCGGCGATCGTCGGGGCAATCGCGGCCTGGGTCTTTCCCGATCCGGCGATTGCCGCAGCGGTCGCGGTGTCGCTGGCGATCCTGACGATGTCGCTTTTGCGCTGTCTGCATCCGCCCGGCGGTGCTGCGGCGCTTAGTGCGGTGCTCGGCGGCTATGCGCTGTTTTCGGCGCATTTGATCGATTTCCTGGTCGTCGTGCTGGTCAATTCGCTGCTGATGGTCGCGATCGGCTGGCTGTTTCACCGCTTTTCGGGACACAGCTATCCGCATCGCGCCAAGCCCGTCGAAGGCAAGGCGCTGGCGCCCGCGCCGGTCTCGGGTTTGCTGATGGGCGATATCGACGCGGCGCTCGACGATCTAGGCGAAACGTTCGATATCAGCCGCGAGGATTTGGCATTGCTGCTCGATCGCGCCGAGGTGCACGCGGCGGAGCGCAGCAAGTCTTAGCGGACCGGAATGCCGCCCTTCATCACATGGTCGATCTTCTCGAGCACGCTGATATCGGCCAGAGGATCGGCCTTGACCGCGACGAAATCGGCGTAGCGGCCGGGGAGGATGGCGCCGACGTCGCCGCGGCCCATCTCCTCCGACGCGCGGCCGGTGGCGGATTGGATCGCCTGCATCGGCGTCATTCCATATTTGACCATATTGCGGAACTGGCGGGCGTTGAGGCCGTGCGGATAGACGCCGGCGTCGGTGGCGTAGCCGATGTTGACGCCAAGCTCGACCGCGCGGCGGAAGGCGGCGCGCTGGGCGTCGGTCGTCTCGCGGTTCTTGCGCAGATATTCCTCGGGCCAGCCCTCTTTCGCGCCGATATCGTCGATATAGGTGCCGTTGTAGATATCCATCGCGAGCCAGGTTCCGTGCTTTTTCGCGAGTTGCAGTGTCGCTTCATCGGCGAGGCTGGCATGCTCGATACTATCGACGCCGGCGTTGATCGCGTTCCGGATGCCGATCGCGCCATGCGCGTGCGCGGTCACCTTCTTGCCGCGGGCATGGGCGACCTTCACGATCGCGCGCAACTGATCGAGGGTGAGTTCGGGCGCGCCGGGCTCGGTCCCGATCGCGAGCACCGCGCCGGTTGCGATCGCCTTGATGAAGTCGGCGCCATGGTCGAGCAGGTAGGTGGTCCGGGCTGCCGCTTCCTCGGGCGTCGCCGCAACGCCAAGGCGCATGTCGGCGGGCAGTTGCTCGTTCGGAACCACCCCGTTGAGTTCGCCGCCGCCCTTCGGGATCGTCAGATAGGCGCCCGCGACCCACATGCGCGGGCCGGGCACGTCGCCGCGGTCGATGGCATTGCGCAGCGTCACGTCGGTCAGCCCGCGATAGGTGCCGACATCGCGCACGCTGGTGAAGCCGGCATTCAGCGTCACCCGCGCGTTGCGGGCACCGACGAGCACGGTTTCGGCGGGCGATGCCTTCATCGGCGCGGCAAGGTCGGCGCTTTGGCCGAGGTCGGCGAGGTGGGTGTGGAGGTCGATCAGGCCGGCAGCACGGTGAAGGCCGACCAGTCGACCAGCGTCGCGCCATCGGGCGCCTTGCCGCACGGCCCGACGGCCTTGATGCGTTCGGACTCGACCGTGATGCACTGGCCGGTGCGGACATCGTTCGAGACGCCGTCGATCAGCCGCCCCGCCTCGATATAGAGGGTTTCCGCCGACGCCGGCGATGCCGCCAAAAGACTGGCCGCAAGCGCGGCGCTCAGATGGCGGTATCGAAAGCGTTGCACTGGCGCGGGTCCCCGTTTGCAGGCCGCGGCGCAGCCAGGTCATGCGTTGTTCGCTCGTCCCGTGGGTAAAGCTTTCGGGGACGGGACGCTGCCCCGCCGAGCGCATGAGCGTGTCGTCGCCGATCGCGTTCGCCGCCCGCATCGCTTCTTCCATGTCGCCGGGTTCCATGACGGGTTGTCCTGCCGCCGTCCTGGCGCGCGCAGCCCAGACGCCGGCATAGCAATCGGCCTGCAACTCCATGCGGACCTGGAGCGCATTGCCTTCGGCCTGGGACCTTTGCCCCTGCGCACGGCGCACCTGATCCGAAATGCCGCTGATCGTCTGGATATGATGGCCGACTTCATGCGCGACGACATAGGCCTGCGCCGCGTCGCCAGCGGCGCCGAAGCGCTGATCGAGCTCGCGGAAGAAGGCGGTGTCGAGATAGACGCCCTGGTCGGCGGGGCAATAAAAGGGCCCCATCGCCGCCTGCGCGGCGCCGCAACCCGACCGGTTCTGGTCGGTGAAGAAATTGAGCGTGGGCTTTTGATAGCCGTTGATCAGTTCGCCCCAGACCTGATGCGTCGAGCCGAAGACGTTGCAGGCGAAGCGTTCGGCCTGCGTGTCGCAGGCGACATTCGCGCCGCTGCGGCCATCCGCCATCGGGTCCGCGGAACCGCCGCCCATGCTCAGCATGTTCGAACCGGGGCCGAGCACGAAAAAGGCGAGCGCGCCAAGCAGCAGGATCGTGCCGCAGCCCATCTTGCGGCCGAGCAGCATCGGCAGGAAACCGATCAGCAAACCGCCGAGGCCACCCCCGCCGCCACCGAAACCGCCGCCACCGCGACCGAGGTCGCGGATGTCGTCGCCGGGATCATAATCGTCGAGACGCATGGGGTCCTCCCGCGGATAAATGCCTGTTTCCTTTACAGGTGTTACAGCAGCCTTCGGCAATTGGAAGGGGGTTCGCGCCGAATCAGGCCATTGCAATAAGCTGTGCTGCGGTGCACCAATCGGCACCATCCGCCGCGAACTCGAAGGATCGTCTGAGTCGATGCCCCGCCGTGCCGCCCGCGCCGCCCTGCCGCTGCCCGACCTGGTCGTCCTCGTCCTTCAGGGCGGCGGTGCGCTTGGCGCCTATCAAGCCGGGGTATATGAAGCGCTGATCAACCTCGGCATCGAGCTCGACTGGGTAGCCGGCATCTCGATCGGCGCGGTGAATGCGGCGATCATCGCGGGCAATGAGCGCGACCAGGCGGTCGGCAAGATGCGCGAATTCTGGAACGGGGTGTCGTCGGCGATCCCCTGGCTGCCCGAAGTCGACAATGATGCGGTGCGCGAGTGGGCGCATCTCGCGGCGGCGGGGCAGGTTGCGACCTTCGGCGTCCCGGGATTCTTCACTCCGCGCTGGCCGCCGCCCGGTTTTTCCGAGCGGCAGACGCCTGCCGCGGTGAGCTTTTACGACACCGCGCCGCTGGTCGAGACGCTCGACCGGCTGGTCGACTGGGATCGGCTGAACAAGGGCAAGGTGCGGCTGTCGGTCGGCGCGGTGGCGGTCGAGACCGGCAATTTCCGCTATTTCGATACGACGCGAGACACGATCGATGCGCGGCACATCCTGGCGTCGGGGGCGCTGCCGCCCGGGCTGCCGCCGGTCGAGATCGACGGCGTCTGGTACTGGGATGGGGGGCTCGTTTCGAACACGCCGCTCGAGCATGTCGTTGAGGCGGCGGACGAGGATATGCTGGTGTTTCAGGTCGACCTGTTTCCAGCGCGCGGCGAGCGGCCGCACGATCTGGAGGAGGCGTGGTCGCGCGAGAAGGATATTCGCTATTCGAGCCGCACGCGGCGGATTTCGGACGGGTTGATGCGACGGCGGAAAGAGCATCGGCTGATCGACCGGATGCTCAAGAAGTTGCCGCCGGGCGTCGACGATCTGCCGGAGGTGAAGGCCGTGCGGCGGATGGTCGATTGCAAGGCGCTGAACCTCGTTCAGCTGATCCATCAGCCGCCGGTCTGGCAGACGGGCGCACGCGATTTCGAGTTTTCGCGCGCGTCGATGGAGGTCAACTGGGCGCTCGGCCGTGCGGCGGTCGAGGCGGCGATGAAGGACGGGCATCTGCTCGCGGAAAGTATCGCCGAAGGCCGATCGGAGAGCTTCGCGGTGCAATCGGGTGACCTCAAGCCAAAGCAAGATACTGAGATAAATGATAAATTTCCCCCAATGCAAGGATCATGCGATGCACCTTAAAGGCAAAACCGCCCTCGTCACCGGATCGACCTCGGGCATCGGGCTCGGGATCGCGAAGGCGTTCGCAGCGGCGGGTGCGAACATCATCGTCAACGGCTTTGGCGAGGCCGACGCGATCGAGACCGAGCGCGCCGCGCTCGAAGTGCTGAGCGGGGGCAAGGCGGCCTATGACGATGCCGACCTGACCAAGGCGGAGGCGATCGAAGAGATGTTCCAGCGCGCCGAAAAGGATTTCGGGGGCGTCGACATCCTCGTGAACAATGCCGGGATGCAATTCGTGTCGCCGATCGAGGATTTCCCGCCCGAAAAATGGGACATGATCATCGCGCTCAACCTGACCGCATCCTTCCATACGATCCGCCATGCCGTGCCCGTCATGCGCAAGAAGGGCTGGGGCCGGATCATCGGCACGGCGTCGGCGCACTCGCTCGTCGCCTCGCCGTTCAAATCGGCCTATGTCACCGCGAAGCACGGGCTGGCGGGGCTGACCAAGACCGTCGCGCTCGAAGTTGCCGATGCCGGCATCACGGTCAATTGCATCAGTCCGGGTTATGTCTGGACGCCGCTGGTCGAGAATCAGATCCCCGACACGATGAAGGCGCGCAAGATGACGCGCGAGCAGGTGATCAACGACGTGCTGCTCGCGGGCCAGCCGACCAAACAGTTCGTCACCGTCGAGCAGGTCGCGGCGCTCGCGGCCTTCCTGACACGCGACGAGGCGGCGAACATCACCGGCGCGAATCTGAGCGTCGATGGCGGCTGGACCGCGCAATAAATTCAAACTGGATGGCGCCTCGCCGCCGGAAAGAGGCCATGGGTTCGACATGACGAGGGAGTTGAGCATTTCCCTTCGCGCTCCTAAGGTTAACGGTGATACCGGACCAGGAGAGACGGAGAATGCGGGGTCGCACCTTTTTGATTTCGAAGCTGACAATGGGGCTGACGATGGGGCTGGCGCTTGCCGGTTGCCAGACGGCGCCCAACATCCTGCCGCCGATTCCGCCCTCGGCGGCGGACACGCCGCCGTCCGAAGGGGCGGGAACGTGGCGCGCGACGGCGACCGAACAGGACCGGCTGCGCATCCGCAACTGGCATTCGAGCTGGCAGGCAGCGCTGGCCGACGCGCGCTCCAAGGGCTTCGGGGCGGAGATCGACCGCGAGGGCGTGCTGCTGCAGCCGGCCGCCGCGCTGCCCAATCCGCATCTGCCGCCGGGCGACTATCGTTGCCGTACGGTCAAGGTCGGGACGCAGGGGCGCGGCACGCTGGGCTATATCGCCTATGGCTGGTTCCGTTGCCGCGTGTCGCCCGAGCAGGGGATTTCGAGCCTCGTGAAGCTCAGCGGATCGCAGCGTCCGATGGGACTGATCTTTCCCGACAATCTGAAACGGCAAGTCTTTCTGGGCACGCTGGAACTCGGCGACGAAACGATGCCGGTCAATTACGGCAGCGACCGGATGCGCGACATGGCGGGGCTGGTCGAGCGCATCGGCGACAATCGCTGGCGGCTTGCGCTGCCGCAGCCGGCCTATGAATCCTTGCTCGATGTGATCGAACTGGTCCCGGCGAGCTGACATTAAACAATAGGGGACGATGATGCGGATTTTGGGGACGGGCGCCACGATGCTGGCGCTGGCTGTTGCGATACCTGCGGCGGCGCAGACGCTGGGCGGCGAGGTTCAGAAGCAGATGCCCTCGCTGATGGCGATCTACAAGGATCTGCACGCCAACCCCGAACTCAGCTTCATGGAGGTGCGCTCAGCGGGCATCCTCGCCGCCGAAGCGCGCAAGCTGGGGTTCGAGGTCACCGAAAAGGTCGGCGGCACCGGCATCGTTGCGGTCATGAAGAACGGCGCCGGCCCGGTCGTGCTGCTGCGCGCCGACATGGACGGGTTGCCCGTGACCGAACAGACGGGGCTTCCCGGTGCGTCGAAGGTGCGCGTGACGACCAAGGAAGGGGTCGAGACGGGCGTGATGCACGCGTGCGGCCACGACACGCATATGACTGCATGGGTCGGCGTCGCGCGGCTGATGGCGGCGAACAAGGACAAATGGTCGGGGACGCTGGTGATGATCGGCCAGCCCGCCGAGGAGCGCGGCGCGGGCGCGCGGATGATGCTGGAGGACGGGCTATACACGCGTTTTCCGAAGCCGCAGTACGCGCTGGCGTTCCACGATGCCGCGCAATTCCCCGCGGGCGCTATCGGTTATACGCCGGGCTATGCGCTCGCCAATGTGGACAGCGTTGACATCCTCGTCAAAGGGCTGGGCGGGCATGGCGCCTATCCGCAGACGACGAAGGACCCGATCGTGCTCGCGAGCCGCATCGTCGGCGCGCTGCAGACGCTCGTCTCGCGCGAGATCAGCCCGCTCGACAGCGCGGTGGTCACGGTCGGCAGCTTTCACGGTGGCGCGAAGCACAACATCATTCCCGACGAAGCACGGCTGCAACTGACGGTGCGCAGCTATTCGGACGAGGTGCGAAACCATCTGCTGGACGGGATCGCGCGCATCGCGAAGGGCGAGGCGATCGCGGCGGGGATGCCCGAGGACCGGATGCCGGTGGTGAAGGTCGAAAAGGACGAGTTTACACCGTCCACTTTCAACACGATCGATTTCACCGAAGAGATGGCGGCCTATCTGAAGACGCAGTTCGGCGAAAAGCGCGTGCTGCAGATCCCGCCGGTGATGGGCGGCGAGGATTTCGGCCGCTTTTCCCGCGACGACAAGGGTATCAAGAGCCTGATCATCTGGGTCGGCGGCGTGCCGCAGGCCGAATATGACGCGGCGAAGAAGGAAGGACGGACGCTGCCGAGCCTGCATTCGCCCTTCTGGGCGCCCGATGCGCCGGCGGTGATTTCGACCGCGACCGAGGCGCTGACGGCGATGGCGATGAAGTTGATGGTGAAGGGGTAGGGGAAGGCCTGTGTCGGCCGTTGCCAGCCCGACGTAGCCGGTGGCGCCCATCGTGATCCCCGGCGAGAGCCGGGGCTCATGAGGGGAAGGCTGTGCTCGCCGTCTGGGCCCCGGCTTTCGCCGGGGGTCACGCAAGGATAGCTGACGACCGGTTGTGGACACGAAGATCCTCCCTGCGGCGAAGCCGTGGGGGAGGGGGACCGCCGCGAAGCGTGGTGG
>JACDQN010000221.1 GCA_015657575.1 Sphingopyxis sp. | reverse complement strand
TGCGGCCGAAGCGCTGCCCGCGGCGATACGCCACGGCATCCTGCGGATGGCGCAGCATCTTTACGAAGCGCGCGACGACAAGGAGCGCCCGCCGCCGGCGGCGATCGCCGCGCTGTGGCACCCGTGGCGGCGGACGACGCTGGGGAGCGGACGATGAGCGGGGCCGAGCAGGCCGTGCGCGCAAAGGCGCTGGCGCTGCTGCGCGCCGACGCGGTGCTGGCGGCGATGGTGCACGGTATCTTCGACGGTGTGCCCCCGCGTGCGAGCGCACCCTATGTCACGGTCGCCGCCGCCGAGGGCAGCGACTGGGGGACGAAGGATCGCGCCGGGCGCGAAGTGCGGGTGACGCTGATGCTGACCGGTGCGGGCGCCGTGGCGGACAATTCCGCTGCGGCGCGGATCGAGAGTGCGGTCGCCGCGCTGCGCGGTCCGGCGGACGGCTGGTCGATCGTCGCCGCGCGGCCGGTGCGGACGCGCCTGACCCTGCCGCGCGAGGGCGGGTGGCGATATGAGTGGGTGGCGCGGTGCCGCTGTCTGGCAGGCTAGATCATCCCCGCGGCAAAGTCGTGGAAAGAGAGCCGCGCGCGTAGCGGTAGTGTTGGAGGGAGGGGCCATGCGCCATTCGCCCCTCCGTCAGCGCTGCGCCGGAGGCGCAGTTTATCCTGAGCGTCTGCAAGGCAGCCGAAGGGCGCTGCCACCTCCCCATCGCTGCGCGACAGGGAGGAGCAGATTGTCAGCCCGGCATCGTGCCCGAGTCGCTGTAATCCTTGAACTTGTCGGTGAAGTTCGCGTGATAATCCTCGACCTGCATCTCGGCATTGTCGGCGGCGTCGGCGGCCGAATCGCCGCCCGCGCGGTTCGCGGCAACGACCGCCTTGTGGAAGGCGTCGCGTTCGGTGCCGCACGCCGATTTGATCGACATCTCGAATTCGGCCGAGGTCACCTTGTCCTCGAGCGACTTCTTCATATGGGCGCTCAGGCATTTCGTGAAGGCGACGCGCGTCGTGTCGACCATCGCGGTCGGCGACTGGATCATCGCCGTCAGAACCAATGACGTAATCAGCATCCTCTCACTCCCCGTTTCGGATGTTCTTTCAGACCCAGGAGATTAGACGATGGCAATTGAAAATGGGAGCGCTTTTCTGCTCAAGATCGGCAATGGCGCGGTGCCGCCCAGCTTCGCGACCGTGGCCGGGTTGCGCACGACGCAGCTGTCGGTTAACGGCGAGGCGGTCAATGTCACCACCAAGGATTCGGGCGGCTGGCGCGAACTGCTGTCGGGCGCGGGGGTGCGGTCGGTTTCGGTCAGCGCGGCCGGCATTTTTACCGGCTCCGCCGCCGAGGTGCGGCTGCGCAGTGCGGCGCTCGCGGGGACGATCGACGATTTCGAGCTAAGCTTCGAGAGCGGCGAGCGGATGCGCGGGCGCTTTCTGGTCACAAGGCTGGACTATGCCGGCGATTATAATGGCGAGCGCCAATATACGCTGAACCTGGAATCGAGCGGTGCGGTGGCGAGCCTGTGAGCGGGGCGAACGCGCTGCGCGGCGAAGCGGAACTGCGCGTCGGCGACCTGCGGCTTGTCCTGCGGCCGAGCTTTGCCGCGCTGGTCGCGGCGGAGGAGGAGTTGGGGCCGTTGTTCGCGCTCGTCGAGCGCGCGGCGGACGGGCGGCTCAAGATCGGTGAGCTGACAGCGCTGTTCTGGCATTGCGTCAGGGATCGCCCCGAAGCGCTGACGCGCGAACGGCTGGGCGAGGCGGTGGTGGGACAGGGGCTGGCGGCGGTGACGCCGGCGTTGCGGATGCTGCTGGGGCAGATTTTGCAGGGACGGTGAGAGGTGGCAGCGCCCTTCGGCTGCCTTGCAGACGCTCAGGATAAACTGCGCCTCCGGCGCAGCGTTGACGGAGGGGCTTTGACGCGGCCCCTCCCCCCACCACGCGCTTCGCGCGCGCGGTCCCCCTCCCCATCGCTGCCCGAAGGGCAGCCTGTCCTGAGCGGCCGGCCTGTCGGCCAGCCGAAGGGCGACAGGGAGGATATAGGGAGGATATTGTGTCGCAATTTTGCTTTGGCCCGGCCGCGGTGACGCTGGCGGGCGTGATGGCGCGCGTCGCGGGGTGGCGGCCCGACGAGTTCTGGGCGGCGACGCCAGCCGACGCCGCGGCGGTGCTGCGGGCGTGGAGCGAGGATGCGCCGGGGCAGGGCGTGGACCGGGCAGCGATGACGGCGATGATGGAGGCGAATCCCGATGGCTGACGAATTCGACGAAATGACGATTGCGGTGCGCGCCGACACCGGCGCCTTTCGCCGCGACGTCGCGGCGATGCGCGCCGAGCTGGGCGGGCCGCTGGTCGCAGGCGCCGAACAGGCGGGGCAGGCGATCGAGCGTGCGCTGACGCGCGCGGTGACGACGGGCAAGCTGGGGTTCGAGGATATGAAGCGGCTGGCGCTGTCGGTGATGAACGAGATCGCCCGCGCGGCGATCTCGGGCGGCATCAATGCCGCGATGGGCGGCGGCGGCGGGCAGTCGGGAAGCGGCGGGTTGCTGTCGCTGGGCACCTCGATCGCGATGGCGCTGTTCGGCGCGCCGGGCCGCGCGACGGGTGGGCCGGTGAGCGCGGGGCGCGCCTATCGCGTCGGCGAGCGCGGCCCCGAATTGTTCGTACCGACCGCGAGCGGCCGGATCGAGGCCGCGGGCGCCGCGGTGCGCAACATCGCGATCACGGTGAATGTGCATGGGCAGGCGGCCGGCGAGCCGCAGCGGCTGGCGCAGACGGGGCGGCAGCTGGCGCGCGCGGTGCGGCGCGCGGTTGCCGCCGGGGACGAATGATGGGCTGGGCGCTGGTCGCGGCGGCCGAGGCGCATCATCGCAAAGGCTGGCTCAAACGGTTCGATCCGCGGTTCTGGACGGTCGATTTCGCGCGGCCGATGATGGCGAGCGTCACGAGCGGTACGCCGGGGGCGCTGCGCGTCGAGACGGTTTTTTACCGCAGGCAGGATCTGGCGGGGCTGATCTGGGAAAGCGAGGATCGCTGGGATCACCCGTTGCTCGCCTATGAGACGCGGCGCGATTTCCGGCACACGCAGCTCAAATTCCGGTGGCGATCGGGCGGGATCAAGCCGCTCGACGCGCTGCACGGGCCGACGCTGACCATCGAGGGACGCGACGCCGCGGGTGCGCCGCGGGCCTGGTATGTGCGGCTGTGGAATTATGCCGCGGGGACAGGCGAGGATGCGCTCGTCACGCTCGATTTCGACAATCTCGACGGCGGGTTCCTGCTTCCGGGCGAGGCCGACCCGGTTTGGGCGGGCGATATCGACCGGATGTTCGTCTCGCTGGTCCCGCCGGACTATGACGGCGGCGACGGCGTGCTGGCGGCACCGGTCGAGGGCTGGGCCGAGATGAGCGCGATCGCCTGTTCGGGGTCGGGATCGGTGCTGGCGGTGGGCGATGTCATGATGCCCGAGCAGGCGCTGGGGATGACCAATGGATATGACGATTGCTATCATCTGACCCCGGCGCGGGTGGTCCGGCAGATCGTCCAGCTCGGCTATCGCGGCGAGGTCGTCCATTATGTCGGGATGAGCCATTTCATGCGGCTCGAGCCGCTGGGCGGGGGGTTTTACATCAGCCTGGCGGGCGGCGTGCTGAACGGTCCCACCGGCGCGTGGCACCGGGGACTGGCCGAGGGCTGCGCGGCGGCGGGGGCTGGGGATCATCTGGTCGCTCTCCTATGAAGTGTTCGACGCCTATTGCTGGAACGACTGGAAGCAGCGCGCGGCGGACGGATCGCCCGCGCTGACCGGCTGGGTGCCGCCGTCGACGCTGCTGTCGCCCGCCAATGCGTCGGCGATGGGATATCTGCAGCTGGTCGCGCGCGCCTTTGTCGCGATCGGCAAGGCCGCGGGATTGCCGCCGCAGTTCCAGGTCGGCGAGCCCTGGTGGTGGGTCGCGGGCGGCGGGCGGATTTGCGCCTATGACGCGGCGACGATTGCGGCGCTGGGACCGGCGAGCGTCGCGATCGCCGACGTGCGCGCGCCACTGAATGCGGCGCAGACGGCGATGCTCGATGCGCTCGGCGGGTTGCTCGCGACATCGACCGGGGCGCTGGTCGCGGCGGCGCGCGACGAGGGGGGTGCGGCCGGGCTGGCGAGCTATCTGCTCGTCTATCTCCCTTCGGTGCTCGCGCCCGAGGCGCCCGAGGTGCGGCGCGCCAATGTGCCGGTCGGCTGGGCGTCGCCGGCGTTCGATGTGCTGCAGCTCGAGGATTATGACTGGGTGACCGGCGGGCGCGGCGCCGAGACGGCGCGCGCGCGGACGGCGATGGCGGCGCGGCTGGGCTATCCGGTCCACGAGCAGCATTATTTTTCGGGCTTCGTGCTGACGCCGGAGGATCGCGCGCAATGGGCGGCGATCGGCGATGCCGCGGAGGCGGCGCGGCGCGGCGGCGTGGCGCGCAGCTTTGTCTGGGCGCTGCCGCAGGTGGCGCGCGACGGTTTCGTCGCATTCGACGATGGGGGCGATGGGGAGGATGAGATGCAGGCTTTCGACGCGGTCGATTTTCCGCTGGCGATCGGGCGCGAGGCGACGGCGCTGACCGAATTTTCGACGCAGATCGTCAGCTCGCCGTCGGGGCATGAGCAACGCGCGAGCGAATGGGCCGAGGCGCGGATGCGCTATGATGCGGGACCCGGCGTGCGCTCGGAGAGCGATGTGCGCACGCTCGCCGATTTCTTTCGCGCGCGGCGGGGTGCGGCGCGGGCGTTCCGCTTTCGCGACCCGTTCGACCGCAGCTCGGCGGCGGACGGCGGCTTGCCGGGGCCGGAGGATCAGGCGCTGGGGGACCGGCGACGGCAGCCGGCGGCTGTTCGCGCTGGTGAAGCGATATGGCAGCGGCGACGCCGAGCAGGTGCGCGCGATCCGGCTGCCGGTCGCGGGCAGCGTGCGCGTAGCGGTCGACGGGATCGAGACGGCGGGGTTCGAGGTGACGGACGCAGGCGACGTGCTGCTCGACGCCGCGCCGGGGCCGGGTATCGCGGTGTGCGCGGGCTATTATTTCGACGTGCCGGTGCGCTTTGCCGAGGACCGGTTGGAGGTGAGCCGCGCGACCTTCCTTGCCGGCGAGGTGGCGAGCGTGCCGCTGGTCGAGGTGCGGGCGCCGCAGGGAGCCGTGGCGTGATGCTGGCGGCGCCGGACTGGCTGCGCGAGGAGCTTGTCACGCTCGCCTGGTGCTGGCGGCTGGCGCGGCGCGACGGGGTGACGATCGGGCTGACGTCGCACGACCGCGATCTGATCGTCGGCGGGCTTCGCTATCGCGCGGCGCCGGGCATGAAGCCGTCGGCGCTGGAGACGAGCGACAGCCTCGACGCGGGAACGATGGATCTGGCGGGCGCGGTGTCGAGCGCGGCGATTGCGGCGGCCGATCTCGACGCGGGACGCTGGGACGGGGCGGAGCTTGCGCTGTTCGTGACCGACTGGAGCGCGGCGGAGGCGGCGCCGGTAACGGTAGCGCGGGGATCGCTGGGCGCGATCGAGCGGCGGGGGGAGGCGTTCACCGCCGAGCTGCAGGGGGTGACGCGCGCGCTCGACGCGCCGGTGTGTCCGGCGACGTCGCCGTCGTGCCGCGCGATGCTGGCGACCGGGCGTGCCGGGTC
>JACDQN010000004.1 GCA_015657575.1 Sphingopyxis sp. | reverse complement strand
GGCAGCCATGGCGCAATTGCTGCTCGGCGCCAATTGCACGGTCACGATGGCGCACAGCCGGACCAGGGATTTGCCCGATATCGTCCGCCGCGCCGATATCGTCGTGGCGGCGGTCGGCCGTGCCGAAATGGTCAAGGCCGACTGGATCAAGCCGGGCGCCATCGTCATCGACGTCGGCATCAATCGGCTCGATCCCGAACCCGGCGCGGCGAAGGGCCGGCTGGTCGGCGACGTCGACTATGCGGGGTCGCCGCGGTTGCCGATGCGATCACCCCAGTGCCGGGCGGTGTCGGGCCGATGACCATCGCCTGTCTGCTGCGCAACACGCTCGTCGCGGCGCACCGCCGCGCCGGCCTTGCCGATCCGGAAGGTTTCTGATGCGCCAGTTTCTCGCCGCAACGCTTGCTTTGCCGCTGCTCGCTGCCTGCGCGGGCAACTCCGACGATATCCGTAACCGGCCGCTCGGACCAAATCCCAGCGCCTTTATCGCCGCCGAGATCGGCTTTGCCCGGCTGGCGCAGGAGAAGGGGCAGTGGACGGCGTTCGCGAAACCGCCGCATCCGACGCGGTCATGTTCGTGCCCGCGCGCGTCAAGGCGCGCGACTGGCTGAAGACGCAGAAGGATCCCGCCGAAGCGGTGAAATGGCAGCCGCACGCCGTTTATGTCAGCTGCGACGGCAATAGCGGCGCGACGACCGGCGCCTGGCAGAAGGGACCGGCCCATGGTTATTTCAGCACGGTGTGGCTGCGCGACCCGAAGAGCGGCAAGATCAACTGGATCCTCGATCATGGCGACGCGCTGACGACCCCGCGCGAAGCCCCCGAATTCATCGCGTCGAAACAGGCGGTCTGCGGGTCGCGCCCTTCTGTGCCGATCGAGGCCGGCGGCGAGGGCGAGGATATGGCGGTCGGCCTGTCGCCCGACCAGACGCTGAGCTGGACGTCGACGGTGCGCGCCGACAAATCGCGCCGCCTGACGATCCGGCTGTGGGACGGCAAGACTATGGCGACGGTGGTCGACGACCAGGTGGCGGCGCCGAAACAGCCATGATCGACCTGTTCATCTCGGCCTTCGTCACTTTGTTCGTGGTCATCGACCCGCCGGGCTGCGCACCGATCTATGCCAGCCTGACCACCGGGGCGAGCGTTCAGCAGCGGCGCTCGATGGCGATCCGCGCGACCCTGATCGCGGGCGGGATCCTCGTCTTTTTCGCGATGTTCGGCGAAGCGCTGCTCAGCTTTCTGCACATCGATCTCGACAGTTTCCGCATCGCGGGCGGCATCATGCTGTTCATCATCGCGATCGACATGGTGTTCGAAAAGCGCACAGAACGGCGCGAACAGCGCGCCGAAAAGGTGAAGGCGACGCCCGAGGTCGAGGATGTGTCGGTATTTCCGATGGCGATGCCGATGCTGGCCGGGCCGGGCTCGATCGCGTCGGTGATGCTGCTGGTGTCGCAGAACAACGGGCTCGACCGCGCTTTCGTGATCTTTGGCGCGCTGCTGCTCGTGCTGCTGTTGACGCTTGCGGCGCTGCTCGCTGCGGGGCCGCTGATGCGGCTGATCGGCAACAAGGGCGAGGCGGTGATCACGCGGCTACTCGGCGTGTTGCTCGCCGCGCTCGCGGCACAGTTCGTGATCGACGGGATCAAGGCCAGCTTCGACCTGAGCTAGGCCGCACAAGAAAAGGGCGCCGCCCACCGGCGACGCCCTCTCATCCACGATGTGGAACTTTTACCGCGCTGCGTTGACGTCGGCCTGCGTCACCGGCGCGATGCGGATTTCGACGCGGCGGTTGCACTGATAATCGGCCTCGCTGCGTTCGGGCGAGCATTTGAGCTGCGATTCGCCATAGCCGAGCGTCGCCATGCGCGCGCGCTGGACGCCGCGGCCCGCCAGATAGTCGGCGACCGACGAGGCGCGGCGTTCGGACAGGCCCTGGTTATAGGTGTCGCTGCCGGTCGAATCGGTGTGGCCGTACACGTCGATATAGGTGCTCGGATATTCGGCGAGCGTCGAGGCGACGCTGTCGAGCGCGCTGCGGAACTGCGACTTCACCATCGCGCTGTTGAGGTCGAAGGTGACGTCGCCGGGCATGTTGAGCACGAGCTGGTCGCCCTGGCGCTCGACGTCGATGCCGGTGCCCGCGGTGCGTTCGCGCAGCTTCTTTTCCTGCTGGTCCATATAATAGCCGACGCCCGCGCCCGCGACCGCGCCGATGCCCGCACCGACGATTTCCTCGGTGCGGCTGTTCTTGCCGCCGATGAGGTCGCCGAGCAGATAACCGCCCAGCGCGCCGCCGACGCCGCCGATCGCGGCCTTCGAAATCTTGCGCTCGCCGGTCACCGGGTCGGTGACGCAGCCGGTCAGCGCAATGGCGCCGATGCTGGTGAGAATCGTGAGCTTGATCGTCCTGCTGTTCATCTTTTTTGCTCCCTTGTCCGGCGGATGCGTCTGGTCCTTGTGCACGCCGCCCTGCCTTGCCGAATAACATATGGCCGGCGATCTGGTTCCAGAATTTGGCTGAACGGCGACTGAGCCCGGCGTTCAGCGACGCGCCATTGTGCAACGCGGCGCCTTTCGCCTATAGCGTTCGAATGACCGAAACTGACAGGGGCCGGGCGCCGATGCGCCGTACCACCGCCCGATGAGCCCTTTCCCTTGGGCCGACGTCGCGATCATCGCGATCCTCGTCCTCCTCAACGGCGTTTTCGCCATGTCCGAACTTGCGATCGTCTCGTCGCGCGACCCGCGGTTGCAGGCGGCCGAAAAGCGCGGCAGCCGCGGCGCGAAGATCGCACGCCAGCTCGCCGCCGACCCCGGACGCTTCCTGTCGACGGTGCAGGTCGGCATCACGCTGATCGGCGTGCTGACCGGCGCCTATTCGGGCGCCAGCCTGGGGCAGCCGGTTGCCGATCGCCTCGCGCTCTGGTTCGGCCTCGACGCCGAGACGGCCGAGGCGGCGGGTTTTGCCGCGGTGATCGCGCTCACCACCTATTTTTCGCTGATCGCTGGCGAACTGGTTCCGAAGCAGTTCGCGCTGCGCGCGCCCGAACGCATCGCGATCGTCATGGCGGTGCCGATGTACTGGCTGTCGCGCATCGCGGCGCCGCTCGTCTGGTTGCTCAACAACAGCTCGGCGCTGGTGTTCCGCCTGTTCGGGCTCAACCGCGAATCGGAAGACCGGGTGACCGCCGAGGAGCTGCATCTGATCGTCGCCGAAGCCTCGAAATCGGGGGTGATCGAGGAAAGCGAGCGCGCGATCATCTCGGGCGTCGTACGCCTTGCCGACCGGCCGGTGCGCGAGGTGATGACGCCGCGCAAGGATGTCGACTGGATCGACACCGCGCTCGATGCGCGCGGGGTGCGCGACAAATTGCTCGAGACGCCGCACAGCCGCTTGCCCGTCGCGCGCGGTTCGGTCGACGATATCGTCGGCGTCGTGCAGGCGCGCGACATCGCGGCGGCGCTGTTTCGCGGCGACGCGATCGACCTCGAGCAGCTGATGCGCCCCGCGAAGGTCATCCACGACCAGATCGACGCGATGGACGCGCTCGAGGGGCTGCGCGCGGCCGAGGTGCCGATGCTACTCGTCCATGACGAATATGGCCATTCGACGGGCTGGTGACCCCCGCGGACTTGCTGTCGGCGATCGCGGGCGAATTCGCGTCGGATCAGGATATCGGCAGCGAGCCCTTCGTGACCGAGCGCGACGACGGCAGCCTGCTGATCGCGGGATCGATGCCCGCCGACCAGATGGCCGAACGGCTGGGGATCGAGCTCGACGACGACCGCGACTATGCGACCGCGGCGGGCCACGTCCTCGCCGTGCTGAAGCATCTTCCGAAGGAAGGCGAGAGTTTCACCGACAAGGGCTGGCGTTTCGAGATCGTCGATCTCGACGGGCGCAAGATCGACAAGCTGCTGGTCACCGAATTGTCGCGGCCCCGGGACGACGACGAAGCCTGACCGGCGCGCCGTTTGCCGATTGCCTCCCCCCGGCGGCCGCTCTAAACCTTGGAAAAGGCTTTGAGTGGAGGCAAAGGGTGAGCGACGGCGCGACGGCAAGCGAAATCTATATCGGTCTGGGCGGCGGCGGCGCGGCGGACGGCCCGCGCCAGTCGCTGGTGCTGAAGCGCGCGAACCGCCACGGGCTGATCGCAGGCGCGACCGGCACCGGCAAGACGGTGACGCTGCAGGGCCTCGCCGAAGGTTTTTCGGCGGTCGGGGTGCCGGTGTTCGTCGCCGACGTGAAGGGCGACCTCGCGGGAATGGCGATGGCGGGCAGCCCGACGTCGAAGATGCATGAGATTTTCGCCGCGCGCGCCGCCGAAATCGGCGACGCCGAGTGGGCGTATCGCGACAATCCGGTGATCTTCTGGGACCTGTTCGGGCAGCAGGGGCATCCCATTCGCACGACGATCTCCGAAATGGGGCCGCTGCTGCTCGCGCGGCTGATGGGACTCAACGAAGTGCAGGAGGGTGTGCTCGCCATTGCCTTCCGGGTGGCCGACGAGCAGAATCTGCTCTTGCTCGATCTCGGCGACCTGCAGGCGATGCTCGCCTGGTGCGCCGAGAATGCCGACGAGCTGACGACCAAATATGGCAATGTGTCGAAAGCGACCGTCGGCACGATCCAGCGCCAGCTGCTGACGCTCGAAACGCAGGGCGGCGACCATTTCTTCGGCGAGCCGGCGCTCGACATCATGGACATGATCCGTACCGACGAGAATGGCCGCGGCTATGTGAACATCCTCGCCGCCGACAAGCTGATGGCGAGCCCCAAGCTGTACGCGACCTTCCTGCTCTGGCTGCTGTCGGAGATGTTCGAAACGCTTCCCGAGGTCGGCGACCCCGACAAGCCCAAGCTCGTCTTCTTCTTCGACGAGGCGCATCTGCTGTTCGACGACGCGCCGCCCGCACTCGCCGAGAAGATCGAGCAGGTCGTGCGCCTGATCCGCTCGAAGGGCGGTCGGCGTCTATTTCGTGACGCAGATCCGATCGACATTCCGGAAGACGTCGCGGGCCAGCTCGGCAACCGCGTTCAGCATGCGCTGCGCGCCTTCACGCCGCGCGACCAGAAAGCGGTGAAGGCGGCCGCCGAAACCTTCCGCCCCAATCCCAAGGTCGATGTCGCGCGCGAGATCACCGAACTGAAAGTCGGCGAGGCGCTGGTCTCGCTGCTGATGGCTGATGGCGCGCCGTCGCCGGTCGAGCGCACGCTGATCAAGCCGCCCTGTTCGCGCGCCGGTCCGCTCGACGCCAAGGAGCGCGCGATCATCAAGTCGATCTCGCCGGTCGAGGGCAAATATGACACGCCGGTCGACCGCGAGAGCGCCGAGGAACTGCTCGCCGCCAAGGCCGAGCAGGCGCAGGCTGCCGCGGTCGAGGCGAAAGCGCAGGTCGAAGCCGACAAGCAGGCCGCGATCGCCGCCAAGGAAGAGGCGAAGCGCAAGGTCGCCGAAGAGAAGGAGCGGTTGCGGCAGGAAAAGGCCGCAGCGCGCGAGGCCGCCAAGCCGAGCTTTGCCGACAAGATGGTGCAATCGGCGGCGCGTTCGGCCGCAACGAGCCTCGGAAGGCAAGTCGCGGGCAAGTTCGGCGGCCAGCTGATGCGCGGCATCTTGGGCAGTCTGTTCAAGTGAATTATTTTTCGGGGCCGAAATCGTCCTTGGTGCAATACCAAGTGTAAAAAGATTCGTAGATCGCAGAGGAAAAGGCGCGCGAATATATTCGCGATCCCGCCAGAAAAACGAAGAACATTATGATCGAGAAGACAATATAGATAAGCGATATATTTTTAAACGGAATGATGATGTTCGACATCGCCAGAAGCGTCAGGATCACGGCGAACGAAACCATCATCGACCGACAGAAAATATTGATTCTGCCGAAAGTCTCGATGTTGGCGCCGAACTGCGTTTTGTGGGCGATTCCGTAACAAAGCCGCCATGAATCGGGGTTGGCATCGACGTCGAACGTTGTCTTGATGGCTTTTTCTATCGCTATTTGGGTCTGATCCTTCTTCCCGTTGGAATGGTCGTCCATCCTGTCATCGCGCTGATCGACGAATAAATGGTCCAATCGCGCGAAGCTTCCCGCGATGATGTTGAACGTGACGCCCAGAGTATAGGAAATGGCGAGGAAGAGGGCGCCGGAAACAAAGCCATTTTCCCAAAGCGTCGATCGAAGCGAGGCATTGCCGATCATCGATAGATCGAACATCATTGAAAGCAGGAATAGAAATATGCCGCCGGGTGCGATTCGTCAGGATATCCGCGAACGAAAAAGGCAGGTTCATTAAGCGGGAGCACCTGTCTCATCAGCGTGGAAGAGGCGAACGACCACGGACGCAATGTGCGTTTCGACCCCACCTAAATGGAAGGGCGTGGCCTATAAGTCAAGATCGCGGACATATCATATTGTTCTTTTAAGAAATTCGAGCCGCTTGGCGTGTCGCCTAATCGGCTTTGAAAGCAGCTTGGCTATGGACAGAATGCGTTGCAATGGGCAACCTGTGGGTAATGACAAAGCCGATATTGCCTGGAGAGGTAGCCGCCGCCGTCGTCGATCCCGTCGCCTACGGCCAATGGGAAAGGCTGCACGAGCAGCTCGCCTGGGCGCGCGCGAATGCGCCGCTCGCGGTCGCGGAGAATCACGATCACGATCCCTTCTGGCTTGTGACGCGCCACGCCGACATCATGGCGATCAGCCGCGATCCGCAGCGTTTTGCGAACGGCGTCCGCCCGACCGTGCTGACCAATCGCGACGGCGAGGCGCTGGCGCGGGCTGCGACGCCGAACAATGACGGGCATTTGATCCGTTCGCTGGTGCAGATGGATGCACCCGACCATATGAAATACCGCCTGCTCACCCAAAGCTGGTTCATGCCCAAGAATCTGAAGATCGTCGAACACCGCATCCGCCAGCTGGCGCGCGAGACGGTCGATCATATGCTCGAAGCCGGCGGCGAAACCGATTTCGCGCGCGATGTCGCGGCGCATTATCCGCTGCGCGTCATCATGGATATCCTGGGCGTGCCTCCCGAGGACGAGCCGCGCATGCTGATGCTGACGCAGCAGCTGTTCGGGCCGACCGATCCCGAACTGAACCGGAGCAGGGAGGCGATCACCTCGGCCGAGCAGGCGATCGCGATGCTCAATTTCGTCATCGCCGATTTCGAAAATTATTTCGGCGCGCTCACCGCCGACCGCCGCGCCAATCCGCGCGAGGATATCGCGACGGTGATTGCGAACGCCATGGTCGGCGGCGAGCAGATCCCCGACCGCGAACTGGCTGGCTATTACATGATCATCGCGACCGCCGGGCACGACACGACGAGCGCCTCGACCGCCGGAGCGATCATGGAGCTCGCGAAGGATCCCGCGCTGTTCGAGCGCTTCCGCGCCGCGGACAGCGACAAGGCGGGGCTGATCGAGGAAGCGATCCGCTGGACGACCCCGGTCCAGCATTTCATGCGCAGCGCGCGCGAGGATGTCGAGATCGGCGGCCAGACGATCGCCGCCGGGGATTGGCTGATGCTCAACTATGTCTCGGGTAACCGCGATGAAAATGTCTTCGGCGATCCCTTCGCCTTCGACCCCGACCGCGAAAAAAATCAGCAGATCGCCTTTGGTTTCGGCGCGCACGTCTGCCTCGGCCAGCATCTCGCGCGGATGGAGATGCGAATCCTGATGGAAGAACTGCTGCCGCGGATCAAACACCTCGAACTCGCGGGCGAGCCCGCGCGCGTCGAATCGGTATTCGTCGGCGGCCTCAAGCGCCTGCCGATTCGCTTTCAGGCCGCGTAGCCGGTCCTAAAGCTCGCCGCCGAGCGCGCCATATTTCGCTTCGAAGCCGGCCTTGTCGCCACGCGCCAGATAGCCCGCCTGATCGACGATCGCGTCGCGCGCGATACGCCCCTGGAAGGCGCCGAGTTGCGGGTCGATGGCTGCGACGTCGGCGTCGGTCCAGTCGGCGATCTGCTGGAAGCGGGTGACGCCGAGGCCGTTCAGCAGCACGACCATCTTGGGCCCGACGCCCTTCAGCAGTTGCAGATTGTCGTTCCGGCGGCGGAGCGGGCGCTGGTTCCGGTTCAGGAGCGGGCTCCGGCTCGGCCGTCGCGACGGTTTCGGGTGCTGCTTCGGGTGCTGGTGGCGGAACTGTGGGTTCCTCGGGCACGACCGCCGTGGGTTCGGGTTCCGGCTCGGGCGCGGCCGGAGCGGGCGTTTCGGCGACCGGTTCGGCGGGAACGGTCGGCTCTTCCGAAATCTCGGCGACCGGCTCGGGTGCGGGCTCCGGAGCCGGGGTGGGCGCCGGTTCGGGTGCTGGCGGCGCCTCTGCGACGGGTGCTGGCGCCGGTGCCGGCGGCGGTGGGGGAGGGGCCGCGACGGGCGCGGGCGCCGGCTCCTTCGGTTTGAAGCGCGCGGGTTCGGCGGCGATGATCTCGGGCTTGACCGCTTCGAGTGGTTTCTTCGGCTCGGCGGGCGGGGCGACCGGGGTTTCGATTTCCTGCGGCGCCTTGCGGGCGAAGAGCCACCACAGCAGCACGACCGCAACGACGAGGCCGACGACCGCGATGATCCAATTTTCCTGAAGCCACGTCATTTCATTCGCTCCCTGTTTGGGTGCTCCCGCGGAGGCGGGAGCCCAGAGCGTTCAAAGGCGGCTTGCGCAATTTCGCCCTGGGTCCCCGCCTTCGCGGGGACACATGATAGGGCCCAGATATCGGGTGCGCCGTCGGCCGTCCAGTCCGGCGGCTGAGGCGCCCTACTTGGCCTCGCGCGCGACCTCGCGCCAGCCGATGTCGCGGCGGCAGAAGCCGGTCGGGAAATCGAGCTTGTCGACCGCTGCATAGGCGCGCATCTGCGCTTGCGCGACGCTCTTGCCCGTCGCGGTGACGTTCAGCACGCGCCCGCCCGCGGCGACGAGCGTGCGGTCTTCGCGCGCCGTACCGGCGTGGAAGACGCGCACGCCGCCTGCTTCGGCATCGGCGATGCGGCGGATCGCACCGCCTTTTTCGGGCGTCCCGGGGTAGCCGCTCGCCGCCATCACGACGGTGAGGGCATAGTCATGCGAGAAGGCGGGGGCATCGGCGGTCGCAAGCGTCCCGGTCGCGGCGGCATGAAGCAGCGCGGCGAAATCGCCCTTGAAGCGCATCATCAGCACCTGGCATTCGGGGTCGCCGAAGCGGCAATTATATTCGATCAGCTTGGGCCCTTCGCCGGTCAGCATCAGCCCTGCGAAGAGAACGCCGACATAGGGCGTGCCCTCGGCGGCGAGCGTCGCCACCGTCGGCCGGATGATGCGATCCATGACCGCGGCTTCGAGCTCGGCGGTGAGCACCGGCGCGGGGCTGTAGGCGCCCATGCCGCCGGTGTTCGGACCCGTGTCGCCATCGCCGACGCGCTTGTGGTCCTGCGCGCTGTCGAAGGCGATGACATCGGTTCCGTCGGAGAGGGCAAAGAAACTCGCCTCCTCGCCGGTCATAAATTCCTCGATGACGACCTCGGCGCCTGCGCCGCCGAAGGCGCCGCCGAACATATCCTCGATCGCGGCCTCGGCCTCTTCGGCGTGTTTCGGCGATGATCACGCCCTTGCCCGGCAGCGAGGCCGTCGGCCTTGATAACAACGGGAATCGCAAAGCCTTCGAGCATGGCGAGTGCTTC
>JACDQN010000220.1 GCA_015657575.1 Sphingopyxis sp. | reverse complement strand
TGGATGATCCAGTTGAAGGCATCGAGCGGGAAATGCTTGATACTGCCGTCTTCCTTGCTGCGGCTCGCGGTCTTGATCGCGTTGCCGGTGCCCGCGCAGTTGACGAGGATGCGCTCCTGCCCGATCGCTTCGCGCGACTTGGCGAAAGCGGCATCGACCGATGCGTCGTCGGTGACGTTGCATTCGCAGAACACGCCGCCGAGTTCTTCGGCCAGCGCTTTGCCCTTTTCTTCCTGCAGGTCGAAGATCGCGACCTTAACGCCCTTTGCCGCAAGCGCGCGCGCGGTGGCGGCTCCCAAGCCAGAGGCGCCGCCGGTGACGACGGCGGATACGGTGGAATCGAGTTTCATAAGTCTCTCCTAACTAAAGCCCCTCCCCTTTAGGGGAGGGGTTGGGGTGAGGGGCTGTCGGCGTAGTGCAAGGCCGCTGGCCCCACCCCGCTCGACTAAGGCCGGCTGCGCCGGACCAGTCTCGCTGCCCCTCCCCCGAAGGGGAGGGGTGAACTCAAATCAAAGCCGTTCGATGATCGTGACGTTGGCTTGGCCGCCGCCTTCGCACATCGTCTGCAGGCCATATTTGCCGCCGGTCGCGTCGAGCACGCCGAGCAGCGTCGCCATCAGCTTCGTCCCCGACGCGCCCAGCGGGTGGCCGAGCGCGATCGCGCCCCCATGCTGGTTGAGCCGTGCATGGTCGGCGCCGAGATATTTGAGCCACGCCAGCGGCACCGGTGCGAACGCCTCATTGACCTCATAGGCATCGATATCCTCGATCTTGAGCCCCGCCTTCTTCAGCGCCTTCTCGGTCGCGAACAGCGGTTCCTCGAGCATGATCACCGGGTCGCCCGCCGTCACCGAGATATGGTGGATGCGCGCGCGCGGGGTCAGATTGTGATCCTTGAGCGCCTGTTCCGACACGACCAGCGCCGCCGAGGCGCCGTCGCAAATCTGCGAACTGGTGGCCGCGGTGATCGAGCCGCCTTCCTGCAGGATCTTCACGCCCGCGATGCCTTCGAGCGTCGCGTCGAAACGGATGCCCTCATCGACGAGGTGCGCCTGACGGCCCTCCGGCGTGTCGATCTCGACCCCGACGATCTCGCGCTTGAAATGGCCCGCCTCGGTCGCCGCCGCCGCGCGGCGGTGGCTTTCGAGCGCATAGGCGTCAAGATCGTCCTTGGTGAAGCCGTGCTTCTTGACGATCATTTCGGCACCCGCAAACTGGCTGAACATGATGCCGGGGAATTTTTCCTCGAGCCGCTCGGACTTATAATGGCCGAGCCCCTCCTTGATGAACAAGGTCGCGACGCTGCCCATCGGCACGCGCGTCATGCTCTCGATACCGCTCGCGAGGACGATATCCTGCGTGCCCGACATCACCGCCTGCGCCGCGAACATCATCGCCTGCTGCGACGATCCGCACTGGCGGTCGATCGTCACCGCGGGGATCGAATCGGGCAAATTCGACGCGAGCACGGCGTTGCGGCCAAGGTCCATCGTCTGCTGGCCGCCCTGCGACACGCAACCGGTGATGACGTCGTCGATCTTCGAGGTGTCGAAGTCGTTGCGGTCGGCGATCGCGTCGAACACCGCGGCGCCGAGGTCGACGGGGTGGATGCCGGCGAGCCGGCCGCCGCGCTTACCGCCGGCGGTACGGACGGCGTCGACGATATATGCTGTGGCCATTGGGGAGTTCCTTTCGCTGCCCCCCGCTGAATGGGAGGGGTTTAGTCCTTAAAGCTTGCGCCCGATCAGTTCCTTCATGATCTCGTTCGTGCCGCCGAAGATGCGCGTCACGCGCGCCGCGCGCCAGGCGCGGGCGATCGGATATTCGTTC
>JACDQN010000025.1 GCA_015657575.1 Sphingopyxis sp. | reverse complement strand
TAGGCGAAGTCGACGTGGCCGGGCGTGTCCATCAGGTTCAGCTCATAGGTCTCGCCGTCGTGCGCCTTATACTTCAGGCGCACCGTCTGCGCCTTGATCGTGATCCCGCGCTCCTTCTCGATGTCCATATTATCAAGGACCTGCGCCGACATTTCGCGCGCGGTCAGCCCCCCGGTAAACTGGATCAGCCGGTCGGCGAGCGTGGATTTCCCGTGATCGATGTGCGCGATGATCGAAAAATTGCGGATATGCGAAAGAGGCGTGGTCATGCGCGGCGCGTTAGCAGGGGTTTGCCGCGCTGTCAGCAAGGGTCTTAAGGCGGCAAAAGATACGGACGTGCAGCACGAAACTGTCTCCTTTGTCGCTTTAGCCGTGCAAAGTTCAGGAAAGGTCAGCCCAATGGCGCATTCTGTCCCGATCGCTTCAGGCAGGAGCGAAAGGGCGCGAAAATCACCCACGGCGCGCAGGCGAAAGATCGCAAAGGTCGCATGCGACCGCGACGTTTGGCGCGGACGGCGGGGCAGCGGGTTTGGACGAGTCAAAGAGCCAGCGGCTAGAGGCTGGCATGGCGGGATAATGTAGGAAAGGGGTTTTTAACAGCCGCCACCGAAACGAAAACTTCTCCCCTTGCTCTCGCTGAGGTCGAACGCCACTGTGCCGCCGTCTCAAAAACGGGGTCGGGCAAAAAGCGAATGGATATTGCAGCTTATCTGGACGAGGTGCGTGCGCAGTTCGAGAGCGGACATGCAACCGAGCATAGCTATCGACCGGCGCTGTTTCGGCTGTTTCAGAGCATCGATCCGGCCATCACCGTGGTCAACGAACCGAAGCGCGGCGACGCCGGCATGGTCGATTTCTTGTTCGAGCGCGACGGCGTACCGTTCGGCTGGGCCGAAGCCAAGGACATCGATAAGGATGTCATCCGGCTGAAGGGCTATTCAATCGAGCAGCGCAAGCGGTATGAAAAGGCCTATCCCAACCTAATCTACACCAACGGCGTCGATTTCGAGTTCATCCGCGACGGCGAGCAGGTCCATTTCGTCTCGATCGCCGATTTTCTCATGGGCTTGCAGCCCCTTCCCGACAAGTTCGAGGAGCTGGAGCGCCAGCTCAAACTGTTCGCCGAAGTGAAACCAATCAGCATCCGGTCAGCGGCGAAACTCGCCGAAATAATGGCGGCGAAAGCCGCGATTATCAAAGACGAGATCGGAATCGCGCTCGCCGACGAGGTCGAAGCGCGCAAGGGGCTGGAGGGGCAGTACAAGAGCTTCAAGGCCAATCTGCTGCCCAATCTGACCCCTGACGAATTTGCCGACATTTACGCCGAGACGATCACTTACGGTATGTTCGCCGCGCGCTTCCATGACGATGACCTGAACACGTTCAGCCGGCAGGAGGCGATGGACGATCTGCCCGCGTCGAATCCGTTTCTGAAAGGCCTGTTCGAATATATCGCAGGTCCCGCGCTGCCTAAGCGCCTGACCTATATCGTCGACGATCTGGTCGCGGTGATGCGCGCCAGCGATCCGCATTCGCTGTTCGAGAAATACGGCCAGTTCACTGCGCGCAACGACCCGTTCATCCACTTCTATGAAGACTTTCTTGCCGCCTATAACCCCAAGAAGCGCAAGAGCCGCGGCGTGTGGTACACGCCCGAGCCGGTGGTCGATTTCATCGTTCGCGCAGTTGACGATGTATTGAAGAGTGAATTCGGGCTGGCCGACGGGCTGGCCGATACCAGCAAGGTGACGGTCGACTGGGACACCGGTACCAACGACCCCAAAACCGGCAAGGCGGTCACGATCAAGAAGGAGGTCCACAAGGTCCAGATTCTGGACCCGGCGACGGGGACGGGTACCTTTTTGGCCAAGGCGGTGCAGCTGATTTCGGATCGCGTAAAGGCGCGCGCACCGGGCAAGTGGTCGGGCTATGTCGAGCAGGATTTACTACCTCGCCTGCACGGCTTCGAATTGCTGATGGCGAGTTACGCCATGTGCCACATGAAGCTGGACATGCAGTTGGTGCAAACGGGTTACAAGCCGAGCGCCAAACCGCCGCGCTTGTCGGTGTGGCTGACCAACGCGCTGGAGCCTGCCGAGCGCGAAGTGCGCGACCTATTCTTTGCACCGCTGGTCAATGAGGCTCGTGGCGCAACCGAAGTGAAGCGCCAGACGCCGATCATGTGCGTGATCGGGAACCCGCCTTATTCGGGTGAGAGCGCCAACAAGGGCGACCACGTCATGGCGCTGATGGAGGCATACAAAAAAGAGCCGGGAGGTAAAGAGAAGCTGAAAGAGCGCAATCCGAAGTGGATTAACGACGACTACGTCAAGTTCATCCGGATGGCCGAGAATGTAATCATCGATAATCCGTCAGGGGGCGTGCTGGGGTTTATTACCAATCACGGATATTTAGAGAACCCCACGTTTCGTGGAATGCGCTGGCATCTCCTAAAAACGTTTGACAAAATTTGGGTCCTTGACCTCCACGGAAGCACGAAGAAAGGAGAAGCGGCTCCAGACGGCAGTCTCGATCAGAACCTGTTCGATATTTTGCCCGGTGTTTCCATAGTCCTCGCTGTGCGAAAGCCAGACGGGGAAGCGCACAATCTGGCGTCGGTTAGTCATCTCGATTTGTGGGGATCGCGCCAAGCAAAGAGCGAAATGCTTTACAGTCTTAAGAGTTCTAGCCCACAATGGGAAGCACTAAGCCCTTCGGCGCCCCATTACTTCCTAAGCCCATATAACAGCGCAGGAGCCGAATTGTACGAAGCAGGTTTCGGATTAGCGGAGATATTTCCAATCAACGCGACCGGATATCAGACGCACCGCGACGCATTTGTCATCAGTGAAAGCCGAGCCGTTTTGGAAGCTCGGCTAAAAGATTTTTTCGACGCGAGCATTCTGCCGGCTGCTTTGCGCGCGACGCACAACATTAACGAATCTGGCAACTGGTCTATCGAAGAGCAGCGCCTGAAGTCATCGTTCCGCAATGCGGCAGACATGATTGTTCGAACATCATACCGCCCCTTTGACGCCCGGTACGTCACCCTCGATAGGGCGGTAAACGATCGACCCCGATCTGAATTTATCCAAAACCTAATGCACCGGCCCAACATGTCGTTGGCCGTATCGAAGCAGCAAGGCGTAATAGGCTTCAGGCATGCGATTGTCGCTGACTTCGCGCCGAACGATTGTCTGATCTCCGCTGGTAGCCGCGAAGCCAACCAAGTTTTTATTCTATACGAATATGTCGAGGGGCTGGCTTTGCATGGTGGGCAAAGTCGTGTTCCGAACCTTAACCCAAAACTCTACGCCGCCATCTGCGCCACAGCCGGGATAGACCCTGCCAATCAGGCCGGACCCGATGACGACTTTCGCGACACCACCGGCGATGCGCGGCCGAGCGAGGTCAAGGTCTTCGACTATATCTATGGCGTGCTGCATGCGCCGAACTATCGCGAGACCTATGCCGAGTTTCTGAAGATCGATTTTCCGCGCATTCCTTATCCCAAATCGCCCGAGGTCTTTCACCATGTCAGCGAAAAGGGCGAGGCGCTGCGGCGGTTGCACCTGATGGAAGCTGCCGCGATCGGCGAGGCGCCCTATCGTTATGATGGCGACGGTGACGATGTGGTGGCGAGCGGGTTTCCGAAGTGGGACAAGAGCGGGACCCCGGATCAAGTCCGGGGTGATGAGGGTGTCTCGACTGCGCTCGACACGAACGGGGTATTAGGCCGGGTTTTCATCAACTCGGAGCAATATTTCGAGGACGTGCCCGAGATTGCGTGGAATTTTCACATCGGCGGTTACCAGCCGGCGCAGAAATGGCTCAAGGACCGGCGCGGGCGGGCGCTGTCGTTCGAGGACATCGGCCATTATCAGAAGATCGTCAAAATCCTGATCGAGACCGACCGGATCATGCGTGAGATCGAATTGCCGCTGGATTGAGGATCGACCGGGTCGGTTCGATCCTCCCTGTCGCGAAGCGATGGGAAGGGGCACCGCCCGGAGGGTGGTGGTGGGGCGGCGACGCTGCGCCAAAGCCCCTCCGTCAGCGCTTCGCGCTGCCACCTCCCCATGCCTGCGGCACAGGGAGGATCTTTACGG